>JACMQM010000172.1 GCA_014376985.1 Cytophagaceae bacterium
AAATCGTCACACATGTTTTGGAAGAAGCCACTGCGCTCCCCACACCTGTTTCTTCGTCTTTGCTAAACGTCATTGGCGAATTAAACGTGGCAGTCAAAGTATACCGTGTTTATTATTATACACCTAATTTTGATGGAAGGCTAATCGTAGCCACAGGTGCTGTATTGGTGCCGCAGATGAATTGTCATTTACCTATTGCGACTTATAATCACGGAACAATTTTCAAAAGAAAGCCGATTCATTGCAGACTATAGAAGAAGCAGGATTGGTGGCAGTAAATGGATTCCAGGTTTATGCTAATCCCATTAGGGATGATGCACAGATCGTTTAAATAATCCATCGGATCAAATCAGTCACATCTATTGAGAAGTGCAAGTGGAGTGTATAGTGTGGAATTAGAGATTCATGATGTATCAGGTGTTTATGCGATTAATCTTAAAGGTATTGCTACAGTTTTATACATCTTGGAAATACAGACCAATAAGGGAAATGTATCCAGAAAGAACGTCTGGTTGGATTAACTGTTAAAACAGCGGTATGCGAGGTGTTAATTCCCAACTGGGAATAAAACCGGACAATAGTATAAGCAGTTGTGAAAAAAGTGCCCCGATTTCAACTAAGAATCGTGGCACTTTTTTAGAATATGATAACGGCCTTTTAGAAGAAGCTTATAATAAAGGGTTTTAAGAAATAGAAGAGTTTCTGGCTTAACAATTGACTTAAGTAGGTTAACCTTTTATAGATTTTTAACATAACCGCCTAAACAAAATGAAAAAAATAGTTTTGATGTTGAGCTGCGCTGCGATGATCAGTTTTGTAGCTTGTGAGAAAAAAAATGACGAAGCAACAGTTACTCGTAAAGAATTGCGAGACTATGTTGATTCAGTTAAAAAAACAGACGCTGAATATTCTGATACCTATTGGGCAAATGTAGAAGCTGGCTACCAAACTAAAGCTGGTAAAGCGGAAGCAGCTACTGCAAATGATGAAGAAGAAAAGAAAAAAGTAGAAGAAGCTAAATCTGATTTTGAAGCTTACAAAGCTAAATACACTGAAGAATACCAAAAGAAAAAAGACGAAGAAGTTTATTCTAAGAAGAAAGCATTCAGAGATGCTTTATTCGGTGAAGGCAAAATCGGTGCAGACATCAGCTTTGCATGGGTAGACGCTAAAAACATCCGTGGTGTATACGAGAACTTCGTAAATGTTATAGATGCAAACAAAGACAACTATTCTAGAGAAGATTGGGATGAGATCAAAGTGTTGTACGAAGCTTTGGATACTAGAAAAAATGAAGTTGAAAAAGAATTGGCGACTAAAGACAATATGGCTATCGCTAAAGAAAAAGTGAGATTTGTAACCATCAAAGCAATTAACAGACCAATGTCTAAAGTGGAAGAGAATTCTGAAGCGAAAGACATGGATAAAAAATAATTTTAACCAGCAATACGGAAAGGCATCTGCCAATTGGTGGGTGCCTTTTTTTTATATCAAATCAAACTTTATGAAGATGAAGCTTCCGCAGAGTTTTTAGTAAAGATTGCCGATGGTCGTTTGATGTGAATCCAGGAAGGACAGGCTGCCGAATCAAAAGGAACAACATCGAGATCAAAGCCCACGGTAAACTCATGGTGAAGGATCAGAACCGCTTGTATGCGATTATGAAAACATTGGCTGTTCACAGGAAAATTCAATTGCCCGTTGTCATGAGTGGTGAGAAACAAGACGGATTGAAAGATTTGCTAGCGAAGTAAGGAACTGATTTCGATGATAAATTTATAAAGATGATGCGTATCGATCACGAGCGCGATATCCGTTTATTCACTAATGCTTTACATGTGAAAGACGATGAGATCAGAGATTTTGCGGTGAAATATCTGCCTTTGATTCAAGAGCATTTGGATAAATTGAATGCACTTGATAAATAGAAATTACACTTTCCTCAATTTTACCGCAAGCTTTAAAATCTGTTGAATAGTCTTCACAGGTATATCTTTATTCGCATCAAGATAAAATACTTTCATTCGTTTTCTATTGCCTTGTATCAGTTTAGCATGTTCGATTTTATTGCCGTCTACGAATCCTATATAAGGCTGTTTTAATTTTTGATCGATCCAGAAGTAGCACAGCATTTTTCCTTTATAATAAAAGAACGGCAAGCGATACTTCCATTCCTCTGTTATAGCAGGATCATGATTCAATAGAATATGTTTCAAAGCGAGCAGGCAACCTTTTATAGGTTCTTCCTGTTGCTCATAAAAATGATCAAGTACTTTCACATTATTGTTTGGTGAATGATAAAGTCCGTTTCCCCGTCTGCAATACAATCAAATAAAGTCCCGGACTAAGCTGGCTTGTTTTCAACACAAACGTTTGTCCATCTAGCGCAAAGCTTTGCAATTCCTGGCCTCTGGCATCATAAAGCTTTGCTGCATCTTTATAATTTTCCGGTAGGCTGAGTTGAATCTCTGTTGTAGCAGGATTGGGATAAAGTATGATTCGTTTCGCTTCCTGTGCATGACTTGTTGAAGCAATGATGAGTGCAGGATCGTATGCAATTTGATCTACCGTGTTGATAAGCCATTGATTGGGATCTAACGTGATGCCGCTTACTGTTCCCTGTACATGAGGTATCACGACGTCATGAGATGCCTGATTGATATAAACACGGATCAACGTATCCGCAGCATCAGAACGTTGTAAGGATATTTGTACTGAAGTGGCATAAGTTGGTGTCAACAAAGCATCAGATCCGGTTTGAGAAAGTCTCAGGTAGAAAGTATTTCCGGTGGAATGATTCCATGTTGCCGAAAGTATGGGATAGCCTGAGCCGTAATACCATTGATTGAAGAAGGTATTAAAATTATTAGCAGTGACCGTTTCCATTATCGCTTTGAAATCAGATGCTGTAGCGGTGCGGTAACTGTAAGTTTGCTGATAGTTTTTCAATCCTTGAAAAAACAAGGCATCGTCATTGATTTCAAAACGAAGCATGTGCAATAGTAATCCTCCTTTTTTATAAGTAAGC
>JACMQM010000173.1 GCA_014376985.1 Cytophagaceae bacterium
ATCGGTAGAGTGCCGATGAAGTACTTGTTGATTTTAGCATTGTCAGGTGTATTGGTTGGGGCTGTAGCATTGAGTGTTGGTCAAAGAGGAAGAACAGCTTTGAATCGATTGATGGTTTTTTTCAATCCCAAACAAACGGAGCTGCATGAAAAACTTCCCTATCAGGCGGAGCAATCATACATCGCGATTTGGAATGGCGGTTTATTAGGTAAAGGTCCTGGGAACAGTGCGCAAAAGAATTTCCTTCCACATCCTTATTCGGATTTCATTTATGCCATTATCATTGAAGAATATGGTTTCATCGGGGGATTATTCATTTTGTTCTTGTACCTCGCCTTACTGTATCGCGGGATGAAAGTAGCTGCCAATAGTGATAGAGCATTTGGCGGATTATTATCCGCCGGTCTTGCTTTCGGTTTGGTCATACAGGCGCTCATAAATATGGGCGTAGCAGTGGGAGTAGGACCTATCACAGGTCAGCCCTTGCCGTTGCTGAGTATGGGAGGTACATCCCTGCTATTTACAGGATTATCTTTGGGAATTATTTTGAGTGTAAGCAGAGGAGACATTACAGAAGAAGTAGAAGTTAATAATGAGTAATACGAACACAACATATCGTATCATGATCAGCGGTGGAGGAACCGGCGGACATATTTTTCCTGCAGTAGCAGTTGCGGAAGAATGGAAAGCGCAGTATCCTCAATCAGAGATTTTGTTTGTTGGTGCGCAAGACAAAATGGAAATGCAAAAAGTTCCGGATGCTGGTTTTGAAATCGTTGGATTACCGATCAGAGGTTTGCAAAGAAAGCTGACATTGAAAAATTTATTGTTACCCTTCTACATCATCAGAAGTTTGGTACAATCTTTTAAATTGTTGTCATCGTTCAAACCTCATGTTGTAGCTGGATTTGGAGGTTATGCCAGTGCACCGCTTTTATTTTCGGCAGCAGTGAAAGGAATTCCAATTGTTATTCAAGAACAAAATTCTTACGCAGGATTAGCGAATAAAGTATTGTCGAAATGGGCAAAGAAAATTTGTGTAGCATACGATGACATGCAGGAATTCTTTCCAAAAAATAAATTAGTGCATACGGGAAATCCTATCCGATTGAATGTGTTGAGATCTTTACAGCAATCCAATGCTACAGCAAAGAGCGTTTGGAACTTAGTAGAAGGAAAGAAAACAGTATTAGTGATTGGTGGAAGTTTGGGAGCCACCACAATCAATAAAAGTATGGAAGCTTGTCTGCCTGCTTTGAAGGCATTAGATGTTCAGATCATCTGGCAAACTGGCAATCGCGACGCAGAACGCCTGGCTTCCTTCACGGATGAAACCGTCAAAGTAACAGCGTTCATTAAAGAGATGGATAAAGCATACAGTGCTGCAGATTATATCGTTTCCAGAGCAGGTGCGATTGCAGTATCAGAATTGGCTATCGTGGGCAAACCGGTGATATTAATTCCTTCGCCGAACGTAACGGAAGACCATCAAACGAAAAATGCAATGGCATTAGTAAAGAAAGATGCGGCTATATTAGTGAAAGATGCGGACGCTATTGCTCAGTTAGGGAATGTTCTTTCTGATTTAATAAAAGACAAAAGCAAAGCAGATAGAATTGCCTATAACATTTCTGTTTTGGCAAAACCTAATGCAGCAAAAGATATTGTAGCACTCATGATTAAAGAGGTAAACTAAATTGGATCATTTAAATAATATATCGAAAGTTTATTTCCTCGGTATCGGTGGTATCGGTATGAGTGCTTTGGCACGTTGGCTGGTCATGGAAGGGAAAGATGTAGCTGGTTATGATAAAACAGAAACGACTCTCACCAAACAATTGCAGAAGGAAGGTATAGCGATTAATTATACAGATGAACTTTCATTCATTCCTGATCTCTATAAAGAAGAAGGCGTATTGATTATTTATACACCGGCTGTACCTGTTACTTCTCTGCAGTATCAGTATTTTCTGAACAAAGGAAATAAGATGATCAAACGTGCAGAGTTGTTGGGTGCGATCGCGCAGAACTATTTTACAGTAGCAGTTTCGGGCACACATGGAAAAACGACAACGTCTTCTATGGTTGCTCATATATTGAAGGATGCAGGGCAGAATGTAGCTGCTTTTCTGGGAGGGATCACTCAAAACTACGGCACAAATGTTCTCTTCCCTGATTTCGAAAAAGGGAATATTGTCTTTGTCGTAGAAGCCGATGAATTTGATCGTTCGTTCTTACACCTAAATCCGGATATTGTCATTGTCAACGCGACAGATCCTGATCACTTAGACATTTATGGCAACGAAGCAGCTTTCAAACAAGCCTTTGTTGACTTTGTTGGAAAAATCAGAAAAGGCGGAACGTTGATTTCGAAGTTAGGTTCTGATTTCGATCAACAACCAAAACTAAAAACACAAGTTACTTTTGGCGCTCCTGGGGCGGATTATTACGTGGAAAGTTCTGCCGTTAATGCTGAGGAAAGTATAGGCGTGGTGGTAAAAGGTAAAGGGGAGAAGAGTTTTATATTGGATATGCCTGGTCTTCACAATCAAAACAATGCATTAGCCGCTTTCCTGGCTTGTGAGGCGGTAGGATTGTCGGAGGATGAAATTAAAAAGGGAATCGCTTCTTTCAAAGGGGTTAAAAGAAGATTTGAGTACCATGTGAGAAGTGCAAAAGTTACTTATATCGATGACTATGCACATCATCCAGAAGAGGTAAGTAATTTTATAAAGGGTGTAAAATCGGTTTATCCTTCTAAAAAGTTATCAGTGATTTTTCAACCGCATTTGTTTTCCAGAACAAAAGATTTCATGGATGGATTTGCTGAAGCCTTGAGTTTATCCGATGAAGTTTTTTTACTGGATATTTATCCGGCAAGAGAACTTCCAATAGAAGGAATAACCTCTAAAGTATTGTTAGATAAATTAACATGTTCCTATAAGAAGTTATTAAGTAAAGAAAATTTAGTAGATCATTTGATCACTCACGATGTTGAAATTCTGGCAACACTAGGAGCAGGTGATATCGATCAATTGATCTTGCCATTGAAAAAAATAAGCGAAGCAAAAGCAGGAAAATGAAATTTCCCAAAATAAACATATCGCCCAAAGCCTACATCATAGCTACGATAGCATTCATTGTGATACTATCTACTTCTTTGATTGGTAATTCTTATTACCGCACGGTAAAAAGAATCAGGGTGGATATCAATAATGAGTTTGAAAATTATTTTATAGACGAGAAAGAGATTTTACGTCTGATGACAAGTAATGATGATGATCCTATTGTTGGAAAATATTTGCGTGATGTTGATCTGAAGCTTTTAGAAAAACGTGTGAGACAGTGTCCTTTTGTAGAAGATGTGCAGGCTTTTAAAAATCACTCCGGGGTAGTTAAAATAGAAGTACATCAGGTGAAACCTTTAGCCAGGATATATTACAATGGCATTAATGACAAATATCTTTTGCCGAGTGGAAAGTTGATTGCGGTATCTCCTAAGTATACGAGTAGGACTCTAATCGTTAGAGGCGATTATACCTATAAATTTGGAGATACTTCTTTTGTAAATACAGCGGATTGGAAATCCTATGTTAATTTCTTCAATCGAATCAATGCTGATCAACATTGGAGCGCTCAGATTGCGGAATTGAAAATACAGAGGGATGGTTCTATCGTTATATTTCCTCAGATCGGTGATTATGAAATCAAGTTTGGTAAACCAGACGATTTAGATATTAAATTTAAAAAGTTAAACATCTTCTTTAAGGAGATATTACCCTTGCGTGGTTGGGATGCCTACCAGGCAGTAAATGTTCAATACAAAGACCAAATAATTTGTGATTAAAATTTATGGCTATGCAAAAAAACAATAACGAATTAGTAGTAGGCCTAGATATAGGCACCACTAAAATATGTGCAATCGTTGGTCGCAAGAATGAGTTTGGTAAACTAGAAATCTTAGGAATGGGTACCGCTGTATCAGAAGGTGTGATCCGTGGTATGGTAACCAATATAAACAGTACCATGCAGTCGATTGTTAAAGCTGTAAAAGAAGCAGAAGACCAATCAGGTGTCAATATAGAAGTAGTAAACGTCGGCATTGCAGGACAGCATATTCGTAGTTCTGTACACCACGGTTCCAGAACACGTCATAATGGTGATGATGAAATCACAGTGGATGATGTCACTCAGTTGACTTCGGATATGTATAAAACGGTTTTCCCATTAGGAAACGAAATCATACATGTGATGCCGCAAGTGTATACCGTAGATGGTGTAGAAAAAATTAATGATCCTGTAGGGATGATAGGAGTGAGATTGCAAGCCGACTTTCATGTCATCACCGCACAAACTAACGCGATCAAGAATATTAAGAAGTGTATCGACAAATCAAATCTTAAAATTGATGAGTTGATATTAGAGCCTATCGCTTCGAGTTTATCTGTATTGACGAGAGAAGAAAAAGAAGCTGGTATAGTATTGGTAGACATTGGTGGTGGTACAACGGATGTTGCTATTTTCTATGACAACATCATCCGTCACACATCAGTGATTCCTTTCGGTGGCAACATCATCACATCAGATATCATTGAAGGTTGCAAAGTGATGCAGAAGCAAGCTGAGCAATTAAAAGTGAAATATGGTTCTGCGATGTCTTCTATGACAAAGCCGAACGAAATCATCTCTATTCAAGCCTTGAAAGATAGACCGAACAAAGAGATTTCAAGAAAGAATCTTGCTCAGGTGATCGAAGCCAGAATGACCGAGATCGTGGAGATGGTTCATATGGAAATTGTAAACTCTGGTTACTACAATAAAATTGCCGGAGGCATCGTGATCACTGGTGGTGGTTCGCAGTTAGCCAACGCCAAGCAATTGTTTGAGTTGATTACAGGTTTGGATGTAAGAATCGGATATCCTAACGAACACTTAGGCAAATCAAAACTGGAAGAAGTGAAAAGTCCTATGTACTCAACAGCCATCGGCCTTGTATTGGCTGGCTTCTGGTCGATTGATGAAAGAGAAAATAAATACAGTGAAGTAACAACAGGTAAAGTATCTGAAGGTAAAAAGAGCTCGTCTCAACCTTCTTTGAAAGTATCAGACTTCACTAAGAAAATCAGTGAACGAATCAAAGGCTTTATGCTGGATGATTACAACGATACTGATTTTAAAAGTTAATAATTTAAATTGTCAGTATCCAGTTGAAAGTGATCATTATTTGTTAAGCATAAATTGTACCGCTAATCATTAATAAAGCAGAAATAGTTTTACAACTAACAACTAACAACTAACAACTAACAACTATTATTTAAACCGAAACCAAAACAACTACAAATATGTTATCAAACAACTATCAATTTGAAATACCGGACCATCATAAGTCCATCATCAAGGTTATTGGTGTTGGCGGAGGCGGGAGCAATGCCGTAAACCACATGTACAGCATGGGTATTAAGGACGTGGAGTTCGTCGTGTCTAACACCGATCTTCAGGCTTTGAAAAGCAGTCCGATTCCAAACAGACTTCAATTAGGAAACAGAAGTCTGGGTGCAGGAGCTAATCCGGAAATCGGAAAACACTCTGCCATGGAAAGTAAAGAAGAGATCAGAGAGTACCTGAGCGACAATACAAAAATGCTATTCATCACAGCCGGTATGGGCGGTGGTACTGGAACAGGTGCTGCTCCGGTCATTGCTAAGATCGCGCGTGAAATGGATATCCTGACGGTAGGTATCGTTACTGCTCCATTTTCTTTCGAAGGAAAAAGAAAAAATATGCAAGCAGAACAAGGTATCGCTGAAATGAGACAGTATTGCGATACAGTGTTGGTGATTGTTAACGATAAATTAAGAGAAGTCTACGGTAACTTGTCTTTAAAAGAAGCGTTCGGTAAAGCAGATGATATCTTGTTGACTGCTGCAAAAAGTATTGCAGAGATCATCACGATCAATGCTACGATGAACATTGACTTTGAAGATGTAAGAACCGTCATGAAAGATTCTGGTGCCGCAGTAATGGGGTCAGGAAGAGCCAGCGGAGAAAACAGAGCAAGACAGGCAGCTGAATTGGCTTTGCATTCACCTTTGTTGAACAATACCAATGTAAAAGGTGCCGGTAAGATTTTGTTCTCTGTAACGTATGGCCCACAAGCCAACATGACAATGGATGAGCTTTCTGAAATTACGGATTACATCCAGGAAGAAGTAGCGAGTGATGCCTTTATGATCTGGGGTTACGGTGAAGACAGTGCATTGAACGATGAATTGGTAGTGACGGTGATTGCGACAGGTTACGAAACCACTTCTATGCAGCAGGAATTCGAACAAAGAAAAGTAATCGACTTGGAAACAGATAAAGTGATCAAGAAAGAAGAACCGATTATCTACAAACAGAAAACGTTCAATCCAAATCCTTCTTTGTTCACTACGGAGCATGAAAAACCAAAACACGAAGAACGCACTCAAATTATCTTTAAATTAGATGAGACAGAGCAACCGAAGCGTGTGCAGAAACAAGAATACATCATCCATGATTTGGATACCGATGCTGTACAACAAGTAGAAAAAGTTGTACCTACTCAGAATCCAAGTAGAATAGTGGATGAGTTTGAGAATGATATGCAAAAGAAATTTGATCGCTTAAACGAGAGAAAAGATAAGTTAAAATCTTTGAGTGCCAATTCATCTGGTATGACTCCTGAAGAGTTCAAACAAATGTTGGAAGTTCCGGCTTATAAAAGGAATAATACCACCTTGTCAGATTATCCGCATTCTTCCGAAAGAAACATTTCAAGGTTTCAGTTA
>JACMQM010000174.1 GCA_014376985.1 Cytophagaceae bacterium
ACAACTGACCACTACTTATTGTGGCAGGTGAATTAAATCACCCCTTCTATTTTAAAATAACCCTTTCGACAAGAAAAATACATCGATTAGTAAAGTCAGTAAACAAACTATAATTCCTTTTTTTTCAATACCATCGTATTGATCCCACAAGTTTTCATAGTAAACCAGCGTAGCCAGTGTAAAAGTAGAACCAAATAAAATAATCAGTTCTACATTTTCCTGCGTTGCAATGGGGAAATAAAGTGCGCCATTGAGTATTAAAAACGAGGCTGCAATAAAAGCCAGCATTTCAAAGCTCTTTGTTTTCAGCATTTGTTTGACTGCAAAAAATATCATCCACAATCCCAATACACTTCTAATACCAATGCGAGCCGAACCTAGCGGATTTTCATTCCTCAAATAAATATCTACCAATAATGCAACTCCTATCAAAAGAAGAAAAATAAATTTCTTTGAAGCCATATGCATGTATACATAGTAGCCTATCAAGATCAATAAAAAGACAACTGAAGCTGTAAATAACCAATAGCTATCTACGTTTTTGCGAAATACAAATCCTAACAACTGAGGAACAATAATTCCTGAAATCAAAAGAGTTTCTAAACGATTATCAGAAGAGTCAGAAGGCAATTGTTTCATTTTAATAATCCATCTAATTTAGTCATCAACTCTTCTCCTCTTAAATTCTTCGCTACTATCATTCCATTTGGATCCACAATAACCGTTGCCGGTATACCATCTATGCCATACATAGATACCACTGGTGAATTCCATTGCATCAGATCGGAAACATGCAACCAGGTCAAATGATCTTTTTCAATGGCACCGTTCCATGCCTCTTCACTCCCATCCAATGAAACACCTAAGATTTCAAAATTCTTATTTTTAAACTTCTGGTACAACTTTACCATATTAGGACTCTCCGCTCTGCAAGGTCCACACCAGGAAGCCCAGAAATCGATCAGTACATATTTCCCTTTTAGAGAAGACAAAGAGATAGACTTTCCACTTCTGTCATGTAATGTAAAGTTAGGCGCTTGTTTTCCTACCGCTGCTTTCCCTTGTGCTTCTTTTGCTGCCTGCTCATCTTTGTAGGCTTTCATGCGACTGATTTCACCTACAAACAAACGAGAGTATTTGCTATCCGGCATTTCGTTTTTAATGCGGTCGGCTAATTTATATACGTAATCAAATTCTCTTTCAATACGCAGATAGCCTGTCATGGTATAGACTGCAAACGAAGGCATGATCGAGTCTATATAAGACTTAATGAAAGCATCCGATTTATTCTGCATGTCTTCCAACAATGTCACATAATAAGTGGCTGAATCTTCAGTTGCTGGTGATTGCATAAACTCTTTATACTTTTTCACCCATTCTTCTTCATGAATAAGAACAACAGATAGTTTACGCTGAAAATCATAATACTCATTATTAACTTTAGAGTCCGACGATTTAAAAGTCTTGACCATGTCTTTCAAATCACCTTCTACGGTAATTGTTTTTCCAGGCTCTAAAATAAAAATTGCGTAATTATTAGCTGTGTCCAATACACGGAAGTAATCTGGTTCAGGACTTGTTACAGAAAATGTTTCGCTACCCTTGTAGTTTAAGGTACTATCAACCGTAAACCAAGATTTATCTCTGAGTTGCTGTACAACTAATTTGCCACTTGTGACACCTGTCAATTTTATTGTAAATTTAGAAGGGCCTGTTGTTGCCTCTTTCTCTTTATCAGGAGAACAAGCCGCCAATAAGCAACCAACAAAAAGCACGAGTGATGCCTTAATTATTTTATTCATCTCTTAATTAATTATCGAGTAATTTATTCAATAAAGCAGTAGTTACTTTAGGGTCTGCTTTGCCTTTGCTAGCTTTCATGACTTCTCCTACAAACAAGCCCATCAAGCCTTTCTTACCATTTTTATACTCTGTCACTTTTTCAGGATACTTCGCCAATATTTCCTGTACAATAGGCTCCAGCTGACCGCTGTCGCTTTCCTGAATCAGGTTTAGTTCTTCTGCCACTTTCAAAGGTGAACGGCCATCCGCTTTCAACAATTCAGGAAATATTTTCTGACTCGCTACAGAGTAATTGATCTTGCCTGAATCAATCAATGCAATCAGATCCGCCAACACACCAGTAGTAATTGGAAATTCATTCAGGTGCAATGTCAATTCGTTCAGGTATGATTTTACAGAACCCATTACCCAGTTAGAAGCCGCCTTATAATTTTTTGTCTTCGAACACAGATCGTCGAAGTACAAAGCCAATTCTTTTGTATCGGTCAATACAGAAATATCATAATCCGATAAAGAATACTCTTTATGGAAACGAGCATACAACTCTTCAGGCAACGCAGGCATTGTAGATTTTATCTTTACTAGCCATTCTTCGCTGATGTGCAAAGGCTGCAAATCCGGCTCCGGAAAATAACGGTAATCGTTCAATTCTTCTTTGGCACGCATGCCGTGAGTGGTGCCGTTCTCTGCATCAAACTGACGAGTTTCAGAGAAAATAGCTTCTCCTTTTTCCAGCATCTCTATCTGACGTTCGATTTCAAATTCGATGGCACGTTGCACGTTACGCATCGAGTTCATGTTTTTTACTTCGACCTTTTTCCCATACTCCTTCGCTCCCTTCAACATCACCGATATATTGGCATCGCAACGCATAGAACCTTCTTCCATGTTACCGTCGCACACTTCCAGGTAGCGTACCAACTTTCTCAACTCAGTCATCAAAGCAAATGCTTCATCAGATGTACGAAGATCAGGCTCCGTGACGATTTCAATCAACGGCACACCAGCACGGTTGTAATCTACAAGCGTATCAACTTCTCCCGCCAAGTGCATGTTCTTACCCGCATCGTCTTCCATGTGAATACGATTAAGTGTGATCCTTTTTTCCTGTCCGTCTTTTAGTTTGATATCAACATACCCACCTTTGCAGATGGGCGCTTTATCTTGTGTGGTTTGAAATCCTTTTGGAAGATCGGGGTAGAAATAATTTTTGCGGTCAAAGAAATTGACACGGTTGATTTCACAGTGACAAGCCAATCCCATTTTGATCGCATACTCCACTACCTTCTTATTCAAACGAGGCAGAATACCTGGATGTGCCAATGTAATCACACTGACATTAGTATTGGGCAAGCTTCCATATTCCGTGGAGTCCGGTGCAAAAATTTTACTTTGCGTCGATAACTGCGCATGTACTTCCAAGCCGATTACGGGTTGGTACTTATCTAAAACTTCTTTACTTAATCCCATTCTACGTACTATGATTTCAATGATTGTATGATTGGAATGATTCTGTCTGATGAGTAAATGATAAAGTCTCCGTTACAATCAAACAAGATGATTCTTAATTTAATTGTTTAAGGCTTCGTTGGCTTTGGCTACTACTTTATCAAGTCCAGCTGCTTCTTTACCTCCGGCTGTGGCGTAGAACTTCTGCCCGCCGCCGCCGCCGTTGATTTCTTTGGCCAGTTCTCTTACCAATTTGCCCGCATCCAATTGCCATTTCTCTACGACGTCGTCAGAGAACATGACCGTTACTTGTGGTTTATCATCTGCCAATCCTGCAAATACTAAGTATAAAGAAGGTGAGGCTTGTTTCAGGTCGTAAGCGAGTTGCCTTGCTGCATCAGCCGATGGAAGATCCACACGTTGTATGATGACATTGACACCGTCAATCTTTTTCGCTTTAGCTAATAGTTCATTTTTAACTACTCCAACTTGAATCGATTCCAATGCCTGAACTCTTTTCAATAAGGCTTCTTTCTCGTTGATTAATTGTTCCAATGACTTCGCGATGTCTTTCGGTTGTTTCAACAAGTCACTTAGTTTCGCCATCACAGCGCCAGACTCTCTGAAGTAAGCTTCAGCACCCCTTCCTGTTACTGCTTCGATACGGCGTACACCGGCAGCCACCGAACTTTCAGCGGTTACTTTCACCAATCCTATTTCACCAGTGGCTTGTACGTGTGTACCGCCACACAATTCACGAGAGAAAGAAGGATCGAATGTAATCATACGAACATACTCTCCGTACTTCTCCCCGAACAAAGCCATCGCACCCAATTGTTTGGCTTCCGCGATCGGTACAGAACGACGTTCTTCCAAGGCTATATTTTCTCTTATTTTCTCATTGACCATTTCTTCTACTTTCAACAACTCTTCGTCCGTAACTTTAGAGAAGTGAGAAAAGTCGAAACGTAGTACATTATCGTTTACCAATGAACCTTTTTGGTTCACATGTTCACCCAATACTTTTTTCAAGGCCGCATGCAATAAGTGCGTCGCACTGTGATTCGCTTGGATGGATTGTCTTCTGCTGACATCGACCTTAGCGTCAAATTTAGCTTTAAGGTCATTAGGTAATTTGTCGATAATGTGAATGATCAGGTTATTTTCTTTGCGTGTATCTTTTATTTTGATCTTTTCTCCGGCTGCAGAAGTCAGGTAACCGGTATCTCCTACTTGTCCACCGCTCTCAGCGTAGAATGGTGTCGCGTCCAATACGACTTGAATTTCTTCCGCACCTTTCAGCTTCACTGTTCTATGTTTTACAATGGTAGAAGTAGCCGTCAACAAATCGTAACCTACAAATTCCACTTCATCGTCATCCGAAACAATCACCCAATCCGCTACTTCTGTAGCTGCGGCTTTGCGTGAACGTTCTTTCTGGATGTTCATTTCTACTTCGAAACCAGCTTCATCGATAGTGTACCCGTTTTCACGGGCAATCAATGATATCAAATCAACAGGAAATCCAAATGTATCGTACAATTCAAATACGACTTTACCTTCGATGTTTTTATTTGCAGAAGTAAAGTTGCTGGTTA
>JACMQM010000175.1 GCA_014376985.1 Cytophagaceae bacterium
GGATATACTTCAAGATCTTTTCATGAATTGCTTTTGGATGAAGGGAATAACTATGAAAGTAGAAAGAAGTGGATGTTAAACTTATTGAGGGATAAGAATACCGGCAAGTTTCAATTTTGGCAGAATGGAAGTCATTCGATAGAGTTGTTTACCGATAAGGTGTTTGATCAAAAAATGAATTATATTCATCTTAATCCTGTAGCCTCAGGTTTTGTATCACAGCCCGAAGATTGGTTTTACAGCAGTGCCAGGGATCATGCTGGTTTGCCAGGATTAATAAGATTAGTGGATAATTAAACCCCGGGCGGACGCCCTATGTGAAGGAGCACCGACGGACGTCGGCGCTAGTGGATATCAATAAGAATCGTCATAAGTTACTTGGTCTGCTATCTGATCATTATTTTAATAGGCAATTTAAAAACCAAGAAACCTATCTAAGTTTCGACTTCATTAAAAATAACATGAAGATTTCTGATCGAGAGCTAATGTTGTTATATTCCAAACTTCATCAAGATAGTGAAGCTGATTTTTATAGTGTAAGTGGTAATGAAGGACTTTATGCTACAGATAAAGGTGTGACTTCTTTCTCTGAAAAGAAGTATGTATTAGAAAATGAAAAAATCTTTTTTGACAGATTAAAAAATTGGACCCAAATTATCATCCCTGTACTATCACTATCTGCAACTATCTTAGTAATCACGCTTGCCGAAATTAGAATAAATAAGAAACAAGAAGATGTAAACGAACTCAATAAACGAGTGAAAGAACTTGAAATAAGGCTGAAACTTCATAAACCAGCAATAAATAAAAAATGATCCAAAAGGATATGTAGAGCTTTTATATCATAATTCTCTCAAAACTTCATCAGAAATATATATATATATATATATATATATATATATATAATTTAGGCGCTTAAAACTGGTTGTAACACCTCCCTCAGTGCCGGAACTAAGTCACTAATCCTATTAATTTATTCGTAACTTATTAAGCTGTTAATAGTTTTTCTATATCAGAGCACTCTTCGAATCTAATTTTACTTTCTTTTTAATTTTATGAAAACAATCTATAGCACATTAATACTGTTTCTTTCCCTTTCTTTCTTAAACGCTCAAAATGCCTCCGCCCAAAAATACAAAGTCAAAGGCGAAACCATTACCAAAGACGATGTCGTGCTAGGCACAGTAACGGGTAAAGGCGGACTGTTAAATGCGAACTTTATCATTTACGGACTAAACGGTGAAAAGGTAGTTTCTGTTTACAGAGATGAATATAGGATGGAGAATCCCTTGTTTAATGATTTGTACTGGTACAATGTACGTTTTGAGGATACTGGTAAAGAACTTTTCTTACCGATGGCTGTGGAGTTCAGTATAAAATCCGTATTGAATAAAACGTTTATGACAGCGGGAATTGTGATCGATGGAGGAGCCATCAGGAATCAGGATGAAGTCATCGCGAAGTCTGACATTAGAGATTCGATTATCAACGATACCACTTATTTTGGTAAGACACTTAGAGAGTCCAGGCGTTTGATCAAAGAGACCCCTTTAATGGATCGCAATATGAAAGCGCAAGTTACCTTCAATTACATTGGATCGGAAAAAAGAAACGATACTACGTTTACCCAATGGAACATTTACCAGGACGGAGCATTAATCGGGACTTATCTTCAGCGTTCTAAATACCTTTTTAGTAAAGACAATTACACTTATATCATTTACAGAAAGGTGCCAGGCAATAATGGGATAGATGTACCCATCGCATTTGGAGAACCGGATGCGTTGAATGCCAGTTTGATCAAGTTCTATGCAATTGCCAATGATAAAGAAACAGTCATTAACATGACTCCAGGAGTGAATAGTCAAATTGTTTATGCATTGATTGTAAGCCGCTATTTTTAATTCAACACTATGAAATATTTAGTATGGGCTGTTTGTATTCTGAGTTCACTTGGTGTATCCGGTCAAAAAATAAAGAATGATACACAGGCACATTTGATTAAAACGTATCCCACCTTCAATTTGCCGGAAGATGTTTTTACCTACGATGTGGATGTTATTGTTTCGGATGGTACAACTTTAGACGATTATAATTTATCGGCTTTCTTAAGAGGCAATTCTCTAAAGTTGAATTATTTTAAAAGAGACTCGCTGAAAGGAAGACTTCATCTGGAGATCTTCGTGGAAGCTCGTCCTTACGATCAGACTTACACAACTACGGTAGATCCATTTGGACTGACTGTGTATACACCTGTGATCATTTCAAACTATGCCGGTTCTTTTGCGGTATACCTGGATCATAAGATGATCGATTACAAGCGGGTGGATTTTTCAGGAGCTTCCGGTGTTGCCGTGAATCCAATACCTGGAGAAAGTCCTTCTGCTGCTTTTGTCGTTGGTTCTCCTTTGACTGCCATGCCTGTAGATGCAAACAATCAATTGAGTGCTTATACGTCTACGTTCTATGATCAAAAAGTGACGGCTTCAAATGGCAGTCAGATCACAAGAATATTCGGCGTTGCAGCTGCGTATTTTAAAAATACCTTTGATATCAATTATAGCACTACTACTTCCACGTTGTATAAAGTAAAAACTAAAGACGGAGAGTATATCGGACAGGATACAACATACACCGCTGTCTTGGCTCTCCTGAAGACGATAAGTATTGATAATTATGCGAGCAGTCTGAAAAAGTTAAAACCTTACCTGGAATTCTGGAAAGCGGAGAAGAGTAAGTTTAACGATAAACTACCAGCGGAAGCACCTTTTGTCTGGGCGATGACCATGAACCTAGCTACTGTATCCGAATTGTTGGAGGACTATAAGAATGCGTTCGCTTATTGGAAAGAAGCGGATTATATTGGCTTAGATAGAAAGGAATCTTCGCAGCTCAGAAGTAAACTGCAGAATAGAGCGAATCCTTATGATGCGCGCTACGATGAGAATGGTGTATTGAAAAGAGTGAATGTAGTTTATCTGGATCGATTGAAGCCAGAAGAAGACTATCGCATCCGTTATGAAAAAGAAAGACGCGAATACGAGTTGAAGATGAAACGAGATTTGGCCGCAAAGTCTGAGGCGGAAAAAGCAGCGGAAGCCGATCGGTATAAGTACATCCTAATAAAGCAACCGGGAACGGTGGAAACCTTAGATGGTAAAGTGTTACCGGGTTTGATTAGTTACAGTTCTGATTTAATGACCATGACCGGTCTGCCTTATAATAACCGAGTATACCTGTACGATAAAAACAATAAAGATTCAGACAAGCATGCGGTATACAATCCAGACAAACTTAAAAGATTTACTTTAGCGGATGGTTCGGTTTATGAATCCGTAGAGATTGAACTCAATGCGATAGAGAAGGCAAAGAATCTAATGATGTCACACAAACGTTTTTATAAAGTAATTTATAAATCAGCATTCATTACTTTACACAGTTACAACAGTCACGACGTACATCAGCACACTTTCAAGCTGGCAGGTGAAGAGCTGGGACATTGTACAGGCTTTGGAGATTTTCAAGTCAATCCAAACCAAGCTTTAGCGCAACTTTTAAAGCAAAGCCCTGTTGTTTCCGAGCATGCATCTAAAGCAGGAAGGAATATTTTTACTGATCAATCCTTAATCCAACTTTGTGAGTCTTATACTTTGTCTTTAAAGAAGTAATAGAGAGTCAGTGTTACTCTGCAAATTTTATTAACAATGATTAAGCAACAAAAAAGAGGATACACTTACAGTGCATCCTCTTTTTTTTTCGATAAACTTCAATGGATATTATCTCTGCACCCACACCGGCACATACCACCGCGTATTCTAAATTCCGTCCAGCAGTTTCTGCAATGTGTATTTCTTCAGGAATAACGCCTGTGAAATGATAGAATGTTTTTTCTGCAGGAGGCGCACTGATTTCCATAGGCTTTGTTCCATCCTCTCCATTGGAGTTGCAGTTGAGGATTAAACTCAATGAGATAAAAGAGGTTTATACGATTGCAGGTCAGAAAGCGGCAGCTAATTTTTATGCTGAAAGTTGCAAATAGATAACAGGAGCAAATTCTAAATGAATAGGTTTTGCATTAAATCCCGGATATGATAGGTGTCCGGGATTTTTTATGGTGCAAATGCTGGCTTTATTATACAAGTTGTTTAATATATGATAGTTACTTAGGTGTTGGACAGGCGTGAACAGGGAGATTTTGGTTTCCTTTAGAGTTAATTAGCAAATAATAGTTATTTTTTTTCGATCAAGGAAGCGTCTTTACCTGTTTCGTAGTCTTATAAAAGTTATACATCAGAGGTGATTTTCAACGAGCTTATCTTTTCTGTATATTTTAAATTCTTTCAACCTAAAACCCACTTTATTTGAATGATCACTACTCATTTTAAGAAAGCATCGCTTTCTATCGTATTGTTTTTTACCTCCTTCGCAGCTTTTGCAGCTCCCGTCAACGATGATTGTGCCTCAGCTACTTTATTGTCTCAAACCTCGTTTTGCAGTTATACCAGCGGTACTAACGCAAATGCAACACAATCCTCTTTTGCATCCACCTGTTCGGGTACGGCAGATGATGACGTATGGTATAAATTTGTAGCGACTGGGACTTCGGCTTCCATCACGGTACAGGGTTCATCAGACTTTGACGCCGTTATCCAATTATTAACCGCATGCGGCGGAACTTCTTTGTATTGCAGTGATAACAGTGGATATAGCGGTACGGAAGTTATTTCTGCCTCCGGACTAATCAATGGAGCGACTTATTATGTAAGAGTATACCATTACAGTCCATATTCCTCTTCCACGAATACGTTTAATATTTGTGTTTCTACAGTTGCCACACCAGGTAATGACAATTGCAGTAGCGCTACTTTCCTTAGTCAGTCTGTCAGCTGCAACGCCACTTCAGCTTCCTCTTATGGGGCTACCAGTTCGGGTGTGAGTGCGGGTTGCGGTGGCAATACGGATGATGACGTTTGGTTTAGGTTCACCGCTACCAGCACCAATACAACTATAAAAGTAGTGGGTTCAAGTGGCTTTGATGCTGTTATACAACTGTTTTACAGTTGCGGAGGATCAAGTTTGTCTTGCGCCGATGCAAGTCTTGCGGGTGGCACGGAAACTTTAGCAACAAGTGGTCTCACAGAAGGTGTAACGTATTATATCAGAGTGTACGATTATTACGCAGGCTCAACTTCAAACAGCACCTTTACTATTTGTCTGACGGCTCCCTTGCCTTCACCTCCAGCCAATGACAATTGTGCCAATGCAATATCCATTGGTGGTACTTCCTGTTCTGCTGTCACAGGTACTACAGCAGGCGCTACAACCTCGGCTTTTGCATCTGGTTGTGCCGGCACAGCTAATGATGATGTATGGTATAAGTTTGTTGCCAATGGACCGGATGCAAACGTTAGCGTTCAAGGCATTACCAATTTTGATGCGGTAGTTGAAGTATTGGACGGCTGTACCGGTAATTCATTGAAATGTTCCGATGTTACTGCAGGTCAAGGATTAGAGAGTTTTTACCTGAGCGGACTTGTAAACGGGAATACGTATTTCGTTAGAGTGTATGATTTTTATTCATCCAATAATTATTCTAATGAGTTTTCTATTTGTGTAGCTTTACATGGTCCTCTTGTGAATGATGAATGCAACAATGCTATTCTTTTACCTGTAACATCCTCTGACAACAACCTGACTTCTGGCACTACGGATGGAGCGTCGCAGTCTACAGCATTAAGCTGCAATGGCAATTCAGACGATGATGTCTGGTTTAAATTTATAGCGTCAAGTGACAAAGATAGCATTTTGGTAATTGGAGGGAATAGCTTTGATGCCGTAATAGGAGTCTACGATGCTTGCGGAGCAATTGCACTTACCTGTGCCGATAATAGCAGTTATGGCTATGCGGAAAATGCTTATTTAACCGGATTAACTGTTGGTCATACTTATTATGTAAGAGTATACCATTACTATTCTGGTTCAGGTAGTACGCCTTTATTTGCCATTTCGGTTTATAATGGCTCAATTATTACCAGCATGAATGGCTCTTATGCTACCAATAAATTGGCTTTATATCCCAACCCTGCAACATCCGAATTGCACATGGACCTAAGCGCTCATAAAAATGAAGTGATGATAGAGTTTTTTGATGTGCAAGGTAAATTGGTGAAAAAAGAAACAGCGATTTCAGGAAACAATGTCGTGATAAGTCTCGACCAATTATTAGGAGGAATTTATACTGTTCGAGTTTTGTCTGATGGTTTAAGTTCTACAGGTAAAGTTGTTGTTGTGAAATAAAAATTTTCCTGAATAAATAAAAAGGGATACACTTAATTAAGTGTATCCCTTTTTTGTGTGCTATTGTGAATGCTATCTCTGCACCCACACCGAAACTTTGCCGCCGCGCGTTCTAAACTCCGCCCAGCCGTTTTCGGCAATGTGAACTTCTTCCTGGATGATGCCGGTAAAATCGTAGAATGCTTTTCCAGCATGACGTGCGCCGATTTCCATGTGTTTGTATCCGTCTTCACCGTTCGACATCAACACGGCACAGCCTGTTTTATCATCGTCTTCTTTTCCTTCTCTTGTCCAGCCGATGCAATTGGGATGGTCGATGTAATCTCTTTGGTAACCGTAAGCGAAATCTTTACGAGCCTTTAGCAAAGCTTCGAGCTCTTCGCATTTAGGCATGTAGATGTCGTATTCATTTCCATCCTTGCCTTTGTCTTTATAGGAAGTACCGTATAGGTCCGGATAAAATACGCAAGGATAGCCTTTTTCTCTCAATAAGATCAAGGCATAAGCCAATGCTTTGAACCATTGATTCACCGGAGCTTCCAGAGCCTGCAAAGGCTGCGTATCGTGGTTGTCAATCAGTGTTACAGCATGCTGAGGATTTTCCTGTACCAACGTGCCGTTAAAAATTTCAGTCATGTTATATGCTCTGCCTTGCTGAGAAGCTTCGTATAAGTTATGATGAAGGGAAGCATCAAACAGACTCATGCGACCATCTGTGTAGGCCAGGTATTTTTCCAACAAAGGTAAATCTCCGGGAGTCCAGTATTCTCCGACCACAAAGAAGTCCTTATTCAAACTTCTCATGTAATCAATAAATTCGTTGATGAATCTCGGAGAAATATGTTTGACGGCATCTAAGCGCATGCCATTGAAACCGGTGGTTTCATAATACCACTTGCCCCATCGTTTGATTTCCTCACGCACCGCTTCGTTTCGGTATTCAATGTCGCAATTCATCAGGTAATCGAAATTCCCTTTCTCCGTATCAATCACTTCTTCCCATCCTTCTCCGTATTGATTTTGTATCCTGAAGATGGCTGTTTCATGATTGGAGTTGTCGTAGTCTACTCCGCTAAAACATTGGGAGTTCCATATAAATTGAGAATATTTTCCTTGTCTGCCCGGGAACGTAAATTTCGTAAAGGCTTCTATCTCGTAAGCGTCGCTGATAAATTCATTCCTGTTTTCAGGATTTACCTTCTTCACCCATACTTTTTCTATTTCATCCGCGCCACCCATATGATTCAATATGATGTCAGCAACAGCGGTGATGCCATTTTCCTGTAAGGCTTTGATACATTCCATGTATTCTTCCTTGGTGCCGTAACGCGTGTTTACCGAGCCTTTCTGGTCAAATTCCCCCAAATCATAAATGTCATACACATCGTATCCGCGGGCTTTGCCTCCATCCATACCTTTAAAAGCGGGTGGTAACCAGGCCGCGGTTAAGCCAAGTTCAGCCAGACGAGGGGCTTCTGATTTAAGGTAATTCCACAAACTTCCATTATCAGGGGAATACCAGTGAAAGAATTGGATCATGATTCCGTTTACCATGTTTGTTTAATTTAAAGGGGATAAGCTGGTTATAAAATATAAGCTAAATGTTACAAGTATTATACCTGATGCAAAGGTCTCACATCATGCCTTCTATTTAAAGATTGTTATAATAAATGGGAATAATATTACGCGGTATGAGGCTTTATTTTAACTTTGTTTAAATAATTCCCCAATCGTTTCTTTAATTATACAATGGAGATAAAGATCAATCGCTTGAAATTGGACAGCGTGAACAGGAAATCAGAGATGATTTATACCATTGGTAAAAATGTTAGCATCAAAGCCATCAAGGAAAACGAGTTCCATTTTTTTCGCATCATGAAGTATGAAATAATTGAAGGAGGGGAGAGAGCAGTAGGGAAGACTAATTATTCAGACCATGAAATCGTGACCAGTTATTACACCCATTTTCAAATTGAATATTTGAGTGAAACAACGATGAGCTTTGAGTTGAGCACGGAAGATGCTGTTTCATCGGGTTGGTAATCTATTGCTTTTTTAATTCATGACTAGACGGTTCTCTGTTTTCAAAACAAACTAAATTGTAAACCATTGTGTGTGCAATATTACCCAAGGCAGCCTCTGTAAGAAATGCCTTAGGTCCTGTAATGAATATACCAGTAGCTTGAGTAGTGAACGAATTATACAAGACTTTTAGACCGGATGTTTCTTATTGTGAACATTTTAGACACTTTGTGTAAAAACAAATAAATTACTGCTTCAATGAAGGATACTTAAATCGGCAATGGTCGATAAAATTAATTACATTTTTACTCTTCCTTCACTATGCATGAATTCAAATTGCGGGTGAACTTCTACGGCTAATCTTAATGCATTTTTAATAGGACAGGTAAGATCTGCTTTTTCCATTAGCTTTATAGCCTTTGGTAGTTCCTGGTCGCTAATCAAAGTGATGGTGGGGCGGATTAAAATTTCTGTTGCGTTTAGCTTGCCTTCTTTTTTTTCGAGCTTAACAAAGCAATGGCTTCTGTAAGCTATGATGCTCAGCTGATAGCCTTCTGCAATGGCTAAAAAATTGGTCATCAAACAGGATGACACGGCACCTGCCAGCATATGCTCAGGTGTCCATTTATCCTTCTGACCTTTTGTAAATTCAGGTGGCGTAACGACTTCTATTTCAGGGAGGCCTAAGGAACTCAATGTTCCTGTTCTTACCGAATTCCATTTAAGATCGACTTCGTAGAAATATTCTTTTCTGCTTGATAACATAGTATCAAAGGTATCTTATCACTTCTTATGAACTCATGACAAAGACTACTGTAAGAGATGATAGTTGTCATTCTTTACTCATTGAAGATGTATTTATTTTGATTTGTCTTACGCCTATCTGATGATACAAACTGCTGATTATAAAAAAGTAACCTGTTACCATTGCGGGGATTCATGTGATCATGACATTTATCTTGACGAGAAAGTATTTTGCTGTAATGGATGTAAAACGGTGTTTGAAATACTGAACGAC
>JACMQM010000021.1 GCA_014376985.1 Cytophagaceae bacterium
TCTGTCACGGCAATACCAGTACGTTTCAGTCCATAATCAATAGCCAGAATACGCGGCATTAATTACAGTTTCTGGATTTGCAAATCACTGTGCGAACGCCATTTTCCATCGTCAATGCTTTAGGGAAAAGCACTTCGTTTTCTATGCGGGCGTGAAAATTTAATTCTTTTTCAAATTCTCTCAATTCAAAAAATAACACCCTCAACTCTAAAGAGTCGGAAGGCAAGTGAGTGTATTGATTCGTCAAAGAACGGATACCTGCCATTTCATCGTCATCTAGCAAATGGTGCAGAGAATATTCTTTGATGGAGCATCTTTCCATTTCCATCATCAGTTTGGAAGAGATTTTATTTTCTTCTAAACCCTTCGCCAATTGGCGCAAGTAGGCAAAAAGATGATCTTCTTCTTCAAAAATATGGTGTACAAAATCTTCCTGAAAATAAGGGAATGCCCATTTCAGGTCTGTGATTCGTTTATCGTCGCTGGTATTATTGAAATCCTGAATGATCGAAGAAAAATAAGGGAGTTTCTCTTTCACAAACAAGCGGTGCATGAAACTTAAATAGTCCATGACGTGCAAAGCCGTGTGTTTATTGAGTGTCAACGGATCCTTTACCAATTGGTATTGGTATTGCCAATCTGCCTGACTTATAAATTGCTTCAGGTTAAACGCATACTTGCTGCTGATGGCTGCTACTGTGCTGTCAGCATGCTCGTAAAACTTGATGCCTTGCGCGTGCAGCACAAAGCCAAGCTTAGGATCGGCCGCAACCAATTCTTTGATGGGAATATGTAGTTTATTAATCAAGAGCGTGCCATTATCTTAGGACAAGATAGGAAATTTAGCTTCCAGTGTCAATAAAGAATAGTGGTAAGTGATAAGTTGTAAGCGGTAAGTAAATGGCTATAAAACAAGGATCTAAAGTCAAATTTTGAGCACAGTGAACTGAATACACGTTTTCTTACCACTTATTAATTACAACTTACTACTACAATTTCACCTGTACAGTCAAAAAATAGGCCCTGGCATCCGAAGGAATAATTCCCGGTCCCGGATAGCTGTCGGCACGGCGGGTATAATATCTATTATCTGAAAGGTTATTGATTGTTCCATACAGAGAGAACCTCTTATTGATTTCGTAAGAAGCAGAGAAATCCATCACGTAATAAGCAGGCATTAAACCTATCACTCCGTTTCCATTTTTATTTGCTTCGGTATTGGTGGCATCTGTATATTGCTCTCCCGTATAGGCATATTGAAACGTGGCTTTAAACTTTTTCGTTTTATAGCTTAGACCTGTCTTAAAAATTACATTTGGCGCCAATTCTACTTTTCTATTGTGGAAAGCACTTTCCTTGCTTCCTGTGTAACGCGCATCTACGAAAGTCAAGTTAGAGAAAACAGAAATATTCGATTTCGCACTTTCGCCTTTGATCAATCTCCAAAGATTTACTTCTACAAACGATTCCACACCCACATTTAATGAACTGGATATATTCGTTCTGTAGCGATAAGGCTCTTTTATAATACTATCTGATTGTATGACTGTACCAATGCGGTTGTCGTAATGAATCATGAATACACTCAAGTCATAATTTAAAATATTGGAAAGATTTCCTCTCATTCCAAGATCTGCCGAATAACCTGTCTCATCCTTGAGGTTCGGATCTACTTTCAAGTTAGGATTGATGACACGCATGTCATTGAAATTGATGGCGCGGTAGTTTTGGGAGATGTTGGCATAAAATTGAAACAAATCGTTTTGTATAAAACTCATTCCTACTCCGCCAATGATAAAAGAACGGTTGCTGACTCTGTATTCATCATGGTGTTCAATTGCAAAAATATTTCCTGCCAAATCTCTTCTGGGTACATTATAGAAACCATCCGCCACGGTTTTAATCGTCTCAAAGCGAACACCAGGAATGATACTGAGTTTAGGTGTTAGCTGGAAAATATTTTCCGCAAAAAATGCCAGATTCTGATTCGGAAAAGAATAATTGGAATAGTCTAAACTGTCTTGCTCACCGTATTTAAAATCGGAAGAGATTCCACTTGAAGCAGAATTTCCTATACCTTGTTTTCGATCTGTATGTCCATTGTAATAGCGCTCTCCAACCAATAAGGTAGCATCTACTTTACCCAGCGTGTAATGCCATAGTAATCTCGTTTCGTTTCCAAAGTTTCTGTATTTATCTATCCACAGATCTCTTCCTTCACCGGCATCATCTTCCGCTGTCGTCTTTAATACACCCAATGCAGAACGGCTAGCCATCAATCCAAAAAAACGGGTATTGACTTTTAGACGATCCGTAATTCTATAATCCATCGTGACAGCAGCCAGGTTCCAGTTTACCTTAAACCAGTTTCTGGATCTGGTAGATATCATGGGATCTTTTTTATAATCCCTCTCATTCAAACCACCGGCTTGCTGAGCAAGGTATTCCATATAAGTATACTCTACACCGATTTTCAATCTGGGATTAACAGAATAGATCGCAGAAGCAAATGCCACGTTATTATTAAACCCGGAATTAGGTCTCCAGCCATCGCCTTGCTTGTGTTGAAGGAAACCATAATAGTTTACTTTCTTAATCGTACCGCCAACACTGTTGAACGTATTGAAAAATCCCCAGGAGCCCATGGTTTGTCGTGAGGTTACTTCAAACTTTTTATCCAAGGGTCCTCTCTTCAATTTAAAATTGACCATGCCACCAAATTGTGTTCCATATTGTAAAGAAGCTGCGCCGCGCACAACTTCTATACGATCGACAGATTCTGTAGAAGGAGAATAATAACTTTCAGGATAGCCCAGAGCATCCGCACTCATGTCATAACCATTTTGACGCGTATTGAAATTGGCGGTACGATTGGGACTCAATCCCCTGCCTCCAATGCCCAATTGAATACCGGCGCCATCGCTTTCCCATATATTCAATCCTGCAATCTTAGCATAGATCTGACGGCTGTTATTGGTAGCGGTATTTGCTGTGATGTCACTCATCACTACTACTTCCGTTTTCTTACCGGCATAAATAGAGGTGCCTTCCACATCTTTGAGACGAGTAACACCAAATGTCTTTTCTTTCTCTCCTACCACTACTACGGAGTCTACAGTAGATACATGACCACTCACCACTACATCCACAGAAAGATCATGATCGGTAATGGTAATTACTCGTTCTACTTTTTTGTGTCCAAGTGAAGAAATGATTAATGTATAATTACCCGGTTTTACATTGGCAATCGAAAAATGACCCGATTCGTCTGTAACGACAGAATAAATGCTATGCTTTAATCCGACGGAAATATTCGCTAGAGATTCTCCTGGTGTTTCTGATGTGATGGTTCCGGACACGCTATATGTCTGCGCCTGAACTTCCATACGAAGCGCGCTCAGCAAAATAAAAACGGAAAATAAAATTATTCGCATCTTGCAAATTTAGGATGTGCAAAGGGTAGTATCCAAGTTTTATGACAGAAGCTTTCGCTCTCTTTTAACAGATTTACTTGCTTGTCAATAAAAGGCTGGCTGGTGCTTCCATTGAGCGTAACATAACTTTCTACCGTTACTACCGGTTCTTTCACACCGTTTCCACGATAGGTTTCTCCCAAGAAATGAGCATACTGCAAGATCATATCCGGTTGCGTAGACATCATTTTTTCCTGAAGAGGCGATAAAAAAACTGCATTGACGACCTCACGATCGGCACCATGATCTCCGTCTTTCACATGAAAAAAGGTAAGGCCTGTTTTTTCCATAAGCATCACACGCCAGGAATAACGAAATCCCTCTTCCGTCCAGAATAAAGGACCTGGATATAACAAGTAACGCAAGGGAATAAGTACCTGCAGGATGAAATATAAAGAGAATATAACGGTTAGACTCTTGCGTTGAAAACCAGAAGGAATGAAAGTGATAGCTGCTTTAGTGAGTGTTGATTTTCCAACCAATGCACGGAAGCCTTTAATAATGGATTGATGAAAGCGATCAGGGAAGAAAATCAAGGTAACACTCATCATAATATAAGGGAACATACCAATTTGAAAAAATAATGCGGTGAAGGCATGGAACACAAATACGAAAAAATAACCTGTATAAACTGTTCTTCTATTGAACAATATAAAACCGATGAATAAATCAAAGATCAAACCGCTCCAACTGCACACATACGCTACCCATTCCTGTGTCAATAGAGAACCGATAAAAGGCATATCGGCATGGACCGGTAACCAGACCTTTAGAGGCATGGCTAGCAACAGCCAGTCACCGTTGATCTTAGAAATCCCTGCAAAAAAATAGATCAGAAATAATTGCGCTTTGAAAATAAAAATAAAATAAGACGGTATCGTTGTCGCTTTCAATGACGGTTTGCGCCATGCATCAAAAGAGAAATAGCGCTGTGCAGGAACAAATATCATCAGAAAACAAACGATGCTGATAAAGTAATAGTGATTGAGGTAAGTTGTTTTATCAATCAGTTCTACATAAGTAAAACAAAGAAAAAAAATAGTGATGGCCCATTTATAGAATAAGCCAAACACCACCAATAATGAGGCGATAGCCATAACGTAAAAAATCAGACACATACCCGTCGCTCCTATTGGTCTTATCCAGTCGAAGCCATAATAAGTAAAATGGAAAACGGGATTAATATAATACGCCTCAATCCATCCTTTGCCAATGAATCGAATAATGCTGATAAACATAATTGCTCCGAAAGCTATTCGAAGAATAACCAGCGGAGCAATAGAGGTGTGTCTTGTAAGTAGATTTGTTAGTGTATCTATCCAATGAGAAACGGTATACTTTTTAATCGCCATCGCCATCAGTAAATGTGAGCCTTACGTTCATTGCAGTAGACATTTGTCTTTTGATCAACGTGACTTGCTGCTGTATGGCTACATAAGCAGTATTGACAACCGCAGGAGTATTGGTGATGGCATAAGATAGAGGATCAGACACCCATTCTAATTTACTGATAGCTAAAGTATACTGAGATTGTATGTTTCCATCCAATTCTGAATAACCCATCTGCTTCAAGAAATCATCGAATCCTACACCGTCAACACCGGCGTTGCTTTTACCTAAATAAAGATCGCGTGAAGCCTTCAATTGTACTAAAGCCAATTCAGAAGAAATCCCACTGTAATAGGCTTCTACTTTTTCAGGGAAAGCTGTTCCGCCTGATTGTATCCCTAGAGGAATTCCCGTTTTATAATTCTTAAGATTTTCGTAATCGATAATAAATTGATTGACTAAATCCGACAATGAACTACCGGCATCTGTGCCTGCATTAGAAATAAAATCATTGATATAATTTCCGTTGCCAGGCAACCAACCGTTTAATGTACTTGTAACATTCGTTTTCAGGTTAGTGGAGACATCTGCTAAATATTGTTTTCTTTTGGCTGCGTCCGCGTCCGTAGTATATTTCAATACTGTGCCGGCCTCGTCAGCAGCTACACCATACAATAAGTAATCAAGAGCGGGAAATCCTTTCGCAGATATATTAATGGCAGCTTCTAAGTTATAGGATCCAGAAGATACGTTAGAGGTAATCTGAGAAGCACTAGCAGGATAGGTATTGACATTCGATCTCAAATGCACGGTCAACGCGGGACCGAATTCATAAGGTGAGCAATACTGCCAGGCTCTGTAAGCCTTTTTATAAAAATCCCTCAAGTCAGATAAAGCAGCTACTGTGGGAGCAGCATTAAAAGCCATCGCAGCTGAATCCATTTTATTTACTGCTAGAGAAAGTGTTTGATAATTCGGAATAATGATGTTATTTCCAACATTTTGCAACAAGGGACCTTTGTCAAAATCAGCTGCCGGATCGTCTTCTGATTTTTTACAAGAACTTACAACAGCCATTAAACCGAGCAAACATACTCCAACACCTGTTAATACATAATTTAATCTCATATCTCAATTAACTATACATCAGCTATTATTTACTGCAATAGCTGATGTTAAACAAATGATATTATAAAAAGTTTTTACTATTTCAAATGGACACCGTAGATGGCTATGATTTGATTTTTTACATAATCCACATCAGCGTCTGTGATTTGCCAAATGCCATTAACCGTATCGTTAGCATGCAAATGAGTAAGCAAATCATTGATTTGTGCATCAGAGATGATTTTTCCCGGCACGTATTTCATCCCTACAACTAATCCAATGATTTCAGATATTAAACCATTTCTAGCTGCATTGTTTATTTTTCTTTCTCCATACTCTGTGTATTCCTGAAGTACCATGGCACCTAAGATTTTACGAAGACAAGTTTTGATAATTTCAATTTGATGATCTCTTGTAGAATTGTCTTTATTGCTGATTGCCGCTCTTCCTTTGATGAAAGCAGTGACCAAGGTTTTTGTCGCATTTAAGTCTGTCGTGTTGTCTGTTTCACTGGAATAATTTCCAAGGTAGAAAAACTTAGTGCTGATGGTAGAAGCAATAGTAGGAGTAGATAAACTATCTACAGAATATCTTGGAAAACCCGCATAGCCAAATGCCTCGTCCCATGCTGATTCCTGAGCAGTATAAGTAGTGCTTGGGTTGGTATTATCCAATAGAGCAATGGCATCCAGACGATTGATGATTTGGTAGATAATCAAAGAACCAAATTGCGCCTTTTGCATCATCTGTGCGTAGTTGATACCGTCTTTGCCAAATAATGAATAAGAATTAGAGGCATTTTTATCCAAACCTGCAACACCTTGTGAGGCGGTAACAGGAGGGGTAGCGGTATTATTATAAGTAGCCACCTGGCTGGCCGCAGCATATCTACCCAAATAAGTTTGGATCACTGTAGAGCCGGAGTTTTCATCTGCAAGATTCAAACCACTCGTATTCCAACGTGTTGTATCAAATGGAGCAGAAGTATTGTTAAATATTCTTACTAAAGTAACGGAGTCCACAGCAGCTGCACCGATATTAGATGCACTAGGGATTGCTTTTCTCATCACCGCTTCCAAGTATTTTAACATACCTAAACGAGTAGTTTCAGCTTTTGAAGGAGCGTCTGCATATACTGCATCTGAAAATCTATACGCTTCAGGAATTGAATAAGAAGCACTTGGAGAAGCTTCATCATCTGATTTTTTACAAGAAGATAAAACGGTAAGAATAGCCAAGGAAGCTAGAAAGAGGTGTTTTTTCATGATTATGGTTGAGATTCTTATTTGGAATTAATCTAAATCAATACAAAAGTAAGGTCGAAACGGCAGAATACAAGCGTTATTTAGATTAATTTTAAATAACAGGTTTAAAATAGGCCTATCTCTCTGTTTATAAGAATATTAAAAATCAGAAATACCCTTTTAAGGGTATAGGATTCAATAGATAAATCAAGGGTTCTTATAGACAGATAAGAGGAAACAAATAACTTTCGTGAAACGAAGCCTGAATAATAATTACATGGTTTTTCCGATCTAGTATAATATACTTTAACTTGAAAATGTTTAGCAGATCTAACCCCTTATAAGAGTGGAAAAAAGAATAAAGAACAAAACCAGCCAAATTAAAATACCGCTATTCATCGCTCTTGCCGTTATAGTCGGCATTTTTATCGGAGCAGGAGCTGCTAAAAAAGAGAACTCTACGAATATTACAGGAACTTACATGCGCTTTCTGGAAATCATCAATTACATCGACCGCGATTATGTGGATACGGTTAACATCGATGACTTAGTAGATTATTCCATCACACAGATGTTGGAAAAACTGGATCCTCATACTTCTTACATTGCCAAAAAAGACGTAGACATTGCACGTTCTCAATTGGAAGGCGACTTTGAAGGCATTGGTATAGAATTTAATATTATCAAAGATACGATTTACGTTGTCGCACCAATCAGTGGAGGTCCTTCTGAAGCCGTGGGCTTACAAGCCGGTGATAAAATTGTAAAAGTTGATGGTGAAACAATAGCCGGCAAAGCCATCACCAATTACGATGTATTTAAAAAACTCCGCGGTAAAAAAGGAACAAAAGTTATCGTGAGTATCAAGCGTAAAGGACAAGCTAAACTCGTTGATTATACCATCATCAGAGACAAGATCCCTACCTACTCTGTTGACGCTTACTACATGATCGATGACAAATCAGGTTATATCAAAGTCAATCGATTTGCAGCGAATACTTATAATGAGTTCAGCACAGCCATGAAAGAACTGAAAGCCGCCGGCATGCAGCAACTCATACTGGATCTCAAAGACAATCCGGGAGGCTACATGGATAAAGCAATCCGTATGGCAGATGATTTCCTGGAAGGAAACCGAATGATTGTTTATACAGATGGCAAAGGATCGAAATACGACTCTGAACACAAGAGTACAGGAGCTGGAGAATTTGAAAAAGGAGCTGTCATTGTATTGATCAACGAAGGTTCTGCTTCTGCTTCCGAAATTGTGAGCGGTGCCCTGCAGGACAATGACCGTGCCTTGATTGTAGGGCGACGATCATTCGGTAAAGGTTTGGTACAAATGCCGATTCCTTTGACGGATGGTTCTGAATTGCGCTTGACCATCTCCCGTTATTATACCCCGAGTGGACGTTCGATTCAAAAACATTACGATTCAAAACATAGCGATGAATACAATACGGAAATTTTGAAACGTTATGAAAAAGGAGAATACTTTCATGCCGACAGTATCAAATTTGATGATTCCTTAAAATACAAAACCACCAAAGGACGAGTTGTCTATGGTGGCGGAGGAATCATGCCTGATTATTTCGTACCTCGTGATACTTCTGCTTATACACGCTACCTGGCAGATTTGTTTAATCAAAATGTTATCCGTGAATATACCTTGAATTATTACTCCAACAATAAAGCGAAGTTTTCAAAAATGGAGTTTGCCGATTACAAGAAAAAATTCCAGATCACTGAAAGTATGTTGACGGAATTAAAAGCATTGGCCGCAAAATCCGGTGTGAAACACAATGAGAAAGAATACAATATCTCAAAAGAATACATCAAAAATAATGTGAAGGCTTACATTGCACGTAGCGCCTGGGGCGCTAAGGGTTTCTATCCGATATATAACGAGACCGATGAAATCTACATGAAGTCTTTGGGATTATTTGGTGAAGCTAAAAAAATCATCGGGCAGTAATATTGTCGCAAGCAAGCATAAAAAAAGCCGGTCTTAGATCGGCTTTTTTTATGCTTTTTCATTGACGGCAAAGATTCCATCTGCACTTACTAAGCGATGCAAAGCGATGTCCCAAGAATCTTTAGGTAACTCATGATGAACTATAGGAAAGAAATTAATTCCAGTTCGTTTTACAGAAGAAGAACAACTAACAAAAAAACGATCGTAAAATCCTTTCCCATATCCTAATCGAATGCCCTCGGCGTCCATGGCCAGCAAAGGAGTCAAGACTTCCTGAATTTCTTGTTCTGGAAAAACAATACGTGTCGTTGGTTCCGGTATGCCCCAGTTGTTGAGCACAAGTGGCGTATCCATGCGTACTTCAATAGTAAGCATGGATATTTGATTCTCTGCAATTACAGAAGTGACTGTTTTGACTTGAGGATATTCCTGATTAAGTCTTTGTAAAACAAAACGGGTATCGACTTCTGATTTAGCAGGCATCGACAAAAAAAGATGCACCACTTCAGGACGTTCTCTTTCAAACAGATTGAAGTAATACTCGGTGATGGCATGACTCTTTTGCACTCTCTCTTCTACCGTCAAAGCACGACGCTGTTCCAAATAATGTGCACGCCATGCCGCCTTAGTCTTCATACTGCACAATGTTGAAACGAAAATCTAAGGGATCAAATAAAGGAATGATATCGTCAATAAAATTGGGATCGTTGATCAGGAAAGAAAGAAAAGAGTCCGAACGTTCCTGGAGGCCTCCTCCCGGCAATAATTTTTCTTTCAGGGTAGTCAACTGTTTCATTTCCTGCTCCAGCTTTTGTTCATAGGTTTTAGCCACACGCTTCTCTATGTTTTCCAATTGCTTTTGCACCTTATGTTTTTCCGCAGCCAACCAATCTTTCAAATTAGCATCTGCTTTCAATGATTTTTCTTCTATGCTAAGCCATAGCTTATCGAACTCACCGGCAACATCGTTCCACTCAGGGATCACCTGATCTTTTTCAGAAAGAAAAAACTGTTTCAATTCTTCTTCCGGTAAAAAAACAGATTCAGGCTGCAAGCCCAATTTTTGTAGTTTGCCTAATTGCTGCTTACCGACTACCATAGCAAAATTTCTTGGCAGCACCACGGGCATATGCAATTGCAATACTTCAAACACTTTCTGCAATTGCAGCCAGTACGCTACTTCAGCAGGTCCTCCGATGTAAGCGATGTTGGGTAAAATATATTCCTGATACACCGGACGCAAGACTACATTAGGACTAAACGATTCGGGGTGTGCATGCAATTCCTTTAAAAGACTTTCTTTATCAAATACATGGGGAGTATTTAATACGGTATACTTACCGTATTCATACGTAATACGGTTACGCCCTTCAGCTGAAATATAAAATACGTTAATGTCTCTCGGGAAGATCTGACTTTTATAACCTTGTTCTTCTAAAGCCTCCGTTTGCTTACGTACCGCATCAATAGAAATACCTTCCAGCATCTCTTTTTCTAAAATAGGAATAAACTGTTTTTTTAATTTCGCATGATCCGCATCCAGTACTACTAATCCGTGCTTGCCAAACAATTCATTGAGCCAGTAGTGAGTGGCTTGAGAAAGATTTCCATACTGGCTATAGGCTTTTTTAAACACCTCCGGAATATCCGGTAAGCCTTCCATCCATTCGGCTAAACCTTCCGTGGATACCCTGCCTGCAGGGCCATTGCCTTTTAATTCTGCCTGGTAGCGTTTACCAAAAATATTCAGGTGATCGATTTCTTCCAGGTCATGATCTTCAGAAGCCATCCAAAAAAGTGGCACAAAATGTTTGTCGGGCATCATCTGCTTGCAGGCCGCAGCCAGTTGCAGGGTACTCGCAATTTTATACAACACATACAAAGGCCCTCCCAACACATGAATTTGCTGACCTGTAGTGATAAAAAAAGTATCTGGGGAAGAGATACTTTCTAAATGTTCATGCACCTGTGTTGAAACCTGAAGATCGCGGTATTTCTCTTTTAATACCTCCTGCAATACTACTCGCCTTTCCATAGGGAATGAACAATTGGCTAGGCATTTCTGCAAGCCTTCCGCAGAAGAGGCATAATGGATGAAAGAGGTAATCTTATCGTTATGAGAGATATAATCAGAAAGCAAAGTGGAGAATGCCCGTGTTTGCTCAAGGGGAATTTTATGGATTGTTTTTTTCATTTATAGAAAGTGGTCAGTGATCAGTGGTCCGTATCAAAAGTATAAGTTCCTTACACTAACTACTGATCACTGACCACTTTTTTTAATTATGAATATGCATATTTTTATCGATTCAGCTTCTTATAATTAAATAAAAGAATGTATTTTAGAATCTTTCAGCTCCTATTAGGGTTGAATGGAAACAGAACACCTAGTAGCACCAAATAATTCCATTTACATGAGCAACACCACATTTGCACAAACCTTATTTGAAAGACATCAAAAAACGGATTTAGCTCCTTCCACTTCCAGTGTATGCAAGCTCTTTACCCGTATTTTGCTGATGTTATTTCCGGAGCAGTCGCCTAAAAAATACCGTTCGGCCATCATCATCAAAGACCGTTTGGATATATATAACTCTGAGTTTAAAGAACTTTTAAACGTCATGCAAAAGCAATTAGACAAAGACCCGGGCGTCATTTCTGCCGCGTTCATGGCGCAGCTTCCTACGATTTATGAATTACTGTGCGATGATATCAACGCAACTTTAGCCGGAGACCCTGCGGCAAGAAGTGAATATGAAGTCATTAGAACTTATCCGGGTTTCTATGCCATTGCGTTTCACCGCATGGCTCATGCTTTGTATGAATTGAATGTTCCTTTATTGCCTAGAATCCTTTCTGAATATGCCCATTCCAAAACAGGCATTGACATCCATCCGGGAGCGCAAATTGGATCCAGCTTTTTCATCGACCA
>JACMQM010000176.1 GCA_014376985.1 Cytophagaceae bacterium
AAAAATGACCCGTCAAATACTCTTTGATCAAACTTTCTCGCTCTTGATGACTTAATGAACGACCTGTTCTGAGCTTCTGTTTCTTGTTTCCTTCCATTTTAAGTTTACTGGTTGTGTAAACCTATTTCAGGACAAGACAGATGGTGTTAACGTAAACAGTTTAGTTTGGTCCGGCAGTGTCAGGTCTGAAGACCTGACACCCAAATAAAGTTGTTATTTACTTGGGCAATACATTCACTCGTATAGACAAGCGTTGTGGCACATCTGCAACCACATTTCTGGCATTAGACAGGATGGTGATGATTTTATTATTCAATCCCATCTTACCTTCAGAGTTAAACTTCACGGTAATCTCTCCTGACTGCCCCGGTGCAATACCTTCCTTAGGATAAGAAGGAATGGTGCAACCGCAAGTGGAATATACTTTTTGTAAAACGAGAATGGAATCTCCTGTATTGGTAAACTTGAATACGTGTTCTACAACAGCGCCTTGTTTGATATCACCAAAATCATAATAATCTTCTTTAATCTCTATGGCAGGACCTTTGCTTTGGGCCATAACAGTTAGTTGAAAAAAAGCGAGTAAAACGAGTAAACTGTATTTGAAATTCATCTGATGGTCTGTTTAGAGAGGGATAAAACCCTTAGTACAAAATAAGAACCAATTTTCACTTTGGAAAGAAACTGGCGGGAAAGTTTATCAAAAAGACCTCTTTTACCGCTCTCGTCATGGCTGTATACAGCCAGCGCAAAGCCTGGGCGGAAGAATCGTCTTTATGCAAATGGCTGCCGTCAATAAATACAGCATCCCATTGCCCTCCTTGTGATTTATGGCAGGTAACGGCATAAGCATGTTTCACTTGCAAAGCATTAAGGTAAGCATCCTTTTTCACTTCCAGCCAGGGATTGCCTTTGTGCCCTGCCTGCTGATGATGCTCGACTACCTGACGGTATAACTCTTTTGATTTCTCTTCTTCTAATGCGGGACCTTTGGAATACAAAACATCCAGCAACAACTTAAATTCTACTTCACTGTTTTCACTGTAATCCGGAAACTTCAATCCCCCGTCGGCGAATTTCAATCCGTATTTTTCTTGCTCACCGTTTAAATATTTCAATTCAGCCATGTCGCCGTTAGCCACAAAAGACAGCTTGTCTTTTCCACCTTCCGGATCGTAATAATTTTTAACGATCATGAGCCGATCTCCTGCTTCTAAAAATTCTTCGTGAAACAGAATCGATGTTTTGATCATGCGGTTATAATTCAGGCATTGCCAATTGGCATTACAGATCAGTAAGGTATTATCCAATCCAAACTTATCGTAAGCGTAGCGTAAACCATCTTCCAGTTTGGTGTGATCCATGGTGAAGACATCTTTATAACCTGCTACTTTCAAGGAAGGTGTTCGGTCCCGGCCAATGGCATCGCGCAATTGCGTCGCATTGTACAAAATGCCGCTACCTTCTTGCTGACGCACCACTTCACGTAACGTTGCTTCTTCTACATCCAAACTATAATTGCGTTGCAGGTAAGAGGAATCCAACGCATAACTTTTCTCTTGTCCTACCGGCGGCAATTGCGCTTCGTCTCCGATGAGAAATAAAATATTATTATCCTGTTCGAATACATAACTGATCAAGTCCTTCAATACCGCACCCGACATGCCGTCTTGCAGCATAGAGGCCTCGTCAACGAAGAACAAAGTATTGGCCATCGTATTGGGTTTCCTGAAATAACGAGGTACGCCTTCTTTATCGGCTTCCATTCCAAAAATAAACCGGTGAATGGTAAAGGCTTGTTTCGCCGCATAAGAAGACATCACTTTCGCCGCGCGGCCTGTAGGAGCCATGAGGATGGTGCGCTTCTTATTCTTCTCGAACGCTTTGATGATGGCGCTGACCAGATACGTTTTACCTGTACCCGCATAGCCTTTCAACAAAAACACTTTACGCTGGCGTGTTTTGTCTTCGATCAGTTTTACGGCTTGCTGTATGGCTTTTTGCTGATCTAATGTTGGCTCAAAAGCCAAAAAAGATATGATTTCCTTCTCCATTTCGTACTTTTGACCTAGATTATGATTAAAACAATATGATTCATATAATCTTCTTAGCTATTCTATCCAATGAATGATTGCAATGATTTATAGGATACTCATGGTCTAAAGATAATATAGGTTATAGCAAGTCCTGACAAAATGTTGATTTTATGAGTGATTTAAAAGCAGACGTCCTTAAAAATTTTGGCAACAAACTAAGGATTAGAGTATGTGGGCTTTATATTGAAAACAATCGTTTGCTCTTGCTTAAGCACTATTCT
>JACMQM010000177.1 GCA_014376985.1 Cytophagaceae bacterium
TCTTAAAAATAAAGGGTATATGTTTGCGAATTGTATTTTCTTTGATGATATTTGCAACCCATTAATTTATTTTGGAATACATTAATCGCTAAGAAGATCATGGCAAGAGTTTGTCAATTAACAGGAAAAAGAACAAGAGTAGGGAATAATGTTTCTCACGCTAACAATAGAACGAAACGTAAATTCTACCCGAATCTTCAAACGAAGAAATTCTTTGTTCCGGAAGAAAATGGTTGGATCACGTTGAAAGTATCTACGAAAGCGATCAAAACCATCAACAAAAAGGGTATTTCTGCAGTGTTGAAAGACGCTGGGGTATTATTATAGTATTACAATAGATAATCGCTGCAATCATGGCAAAAAATAAGAATAGAGTACAGGTCATCCTAGAGTGTACTGAACACAAAAATACTGGTCTTCCGGGCACTAGCCGTTACATTTCTACTAAGAATAGAAAAAACACAACGGAAAGATTAGAGTTGAAAAAATTCAACGCTGTTTTGAAAAAATATACTGTTCATAAAGAAATTAAATAGTTATGGCAAAGAAAGTAGTTGCAACCCTGAAAAGCACGGATCCGAACAAAGGTTTTGCGAAGATCATTAAAGCAGTGAGATCTGATAAAACAGGTGCTTACATGTTTAGAGAAGAAATGGTACCTGTTACGGAAGTACAGGAAGCATTAAAAAGATAGTCTTACATTAAGGTAAGTATATGAAAAGTCCCTTATTGGGACTTTTTTTGTAACTGAGGAAACGGTTTTAACCCAGATTATGCAGTAAAATAATCTGATTCAATTAATCGTCTCTTCTATCAATCAAGTGATTGGTAGAATTTACATGATACTTATGGTCTAAAGAATAATTAGAATTTAATATGGGGTTATTCGATTTCTTTTCTAAGGAAAAAAAAGAATCGCTGGATCAAGGACTTGCCCAGACAAGGGAAAGTTTTTTCGGAAAGCTGAGCAAAGCTGTTTTGGGTAAATCCAAAGTAGACGAGGAAGTATTGGACAACCTGGAGGAAGTACTCGTTACGTCTGATGTCGGTATAGAGACTACACTCAAAATTATTGCAAGCATTGAAGCGCGTGTAGCCAATGACAAATATTCGGGTACTGCTGAATTAGATAAAATATTAAAAGAAGAAATCGCCGCTTTATTAAAGGATGCAGACGATACTGGCAACGGTGATTTTGACATTCCTAAAGTAAATGGTCCTTATGTAATCATGGTAGTCGGTGTGAATGGTGCCGGTAAAACAACGACCATTGGTAAGCTGGCTGCACAGTTTCAAAAGCGAGGAAAGAAAGTATTACTCGGTGCCGGTGATACCTTCCGCGCTGCGGCAGTTGAGCAATTGAAGCGATGGGGTGAACGTGCAGGCGTGCCGGTGGTATCGCATGGCATGAATACCGATCCAGCTTCTGTGGCCTTTGACGCGGTAAAGCAAGGAGTAGAAACAAATGTAGATGTAGTAATCATTGACACCGCAGGTAGATTGCACAACAAGATCGGTTTGATGGATGAGTTAACAAAAATCAAACGTGTCATTCAAAAATTCATACCGGAAGCACCTCATGAAGTCTTGTTAGTATTAGACGGAAGCACCGGACAAAATGCATTGAATCAAGCAAAGGAATTTACAAAAGCAACGGAAGTGACAGCACTTGCCATTACTAAACTCGATGGTACAGCCAAGGGTGGTGTGGTGATTGGTATTTCAGATCAGTTGCAAATTCCTGTTAAGTATATAGGAGTAGGTGAAAAAACAGACGACATACAGGTTTTCAATAAGCATGCCTTCGTGGAATCATTATTCAAACGTTCGTAGTTTACTTACTGCTTCGTTATTTTTTTTAATGGCTTGTTCTTCTTCTCAAAAAGGAGGACAAGGTTCGCGTGAAAAATTAATTTCCATTTCTATATCGGAAGGTATTGCCGGTTCTGTCATTTTCAAGCAGGGTGAGTTTGACGCCACCGGTAAGTTGAGCAGTGAAGAAGGAGTGCTATATGGTGTTGAACGAAAAGTATACATTTACGCACAAACCAATATTCGTGCAGTAGATATAGCGGAAGGTGATTTTGTCAATAATATATACGAACAATTGATAGACTCAATGGAATCAAATCCTGAAGGCTATTTTGAGAAAAAATTAAAACCAGGCAAATACTCTTTGTTTATTTTAGAAAACAACAGATTGTATTCAAAAATGGATGAAGAAGGTTTTTATTTTCCGGTGACGGTAAATAAGGATTCTGTGTCCATGATGAAATTAGAAATTGATTATAAAGCAGTGTATTAATATACTACTTGTTGGCGTCTCGCCAACAAATGGATTGCATAAGAATAAACTTCGGGTGGTTGTTGGCGGGACGCCAACAAAAAAAGGAATGCAGTATTAAAGAATACGTCCATGAAAGCAAAAGGCAATAAAAAAATAAAAGTAAATATCGTAACTCTGGGTTGTTCTAAAAATTTAGTGGACTCTGAAAATATATTTACTCAACTGCGTGGCAATGGTATCGATGTTTCTCACGAAGCAAAGAACGATACATCCAATGTTGTTATTGTCAATACCTGTGGCTTTATCGATAACGCTAAACAAGAATCAATCGACACGATCCTTCGCTATGTTGATGCAAAGGAACAAGGCGTGATTGATAAGTTGTATGTGACAGGCTGTTTGTCGCACCGTTACAAAGATGATTTGGAGAAAGAAATGCCAACAGTCGATGCATTTTTTGGCACCAATGAATTGGCTTCTTTGCTTAAAAGATTCAAAGCAGATTACAAACACGAATTAGTAGGCGAGCGATTCATCACTACGCCTAAGCATTTTGCTTACATGAAAATCGCAGAAGGCTGCGATCGTCCCTGTTCTTTCTGTGCGATTCCTTTGATGAGAGGAAAGAATGTATCTCGTCCCATTGAAGAATTGGTAACAGAAGCTACAAACCACGTCAAGAACGGAACGAAAGAAGTTATTTTAATTGCACAAGATCTGACGTATTACGGCCTCGATAATTATGGCGAAAGACGTTTAGCGGATTTGTTGACTGCTCTATCTGATGTACAAGGACTAGAATGGATTCGTTTGCAGTATGCTTACCCTTCTCAGTTTCCGGAGGAAATTCTTCCCATCATGAGAGAGCGTGCTAATATTTGCAATTACCTTGACATGCCTCTACAGCATGCATCAACAGAAATGTTGAAGATCATGCGTCGTGGCATTAGTCGTCATCGTACAGAAGAATTACTGACAACAATTAGAAAAGAAGTTCCTGGCATTGCGATTCGTACTACACTAATCGTAGGTCATCCGGGTGAAACAGAGGAACAGTTTCAACAGTTGTGTGATTTTGTAAAAGAGCAGCGTTTTGAGCGCCTTGGTGTTTTTCAATATTCACACGAGGAGAATACACACGCCTTCTCGTTGGAAGATATTATTCCTGCAGAAGAGAAACAACGCCGTGCTGATGTCATCATGGAAATTCAGGAAGCAATTTCTACGGCACTCAATCAGGAAAAAATTGGGAAAACTTATAAAGTCTTAATCGATCGCAAAGAAGGTGGGTATTTTATCGGACGCACCGAGCACGATTCACCGGAAGTTGACAACGAAGTCTTGATCGAAGCAAAAGATGTATACTTACGCCTGGGAGATTTTGTAACGGTGGTTGTAGATGATGCCACGGAGTTTGATTTGTATGCGAGTGTTTTGAATTGATGTCATTTTTTTCAGTACACTACTCATCTAATCTCGTATAAAATGACAGAATCGAACTTAACGCCTGCTAGGCGCAATAAGACGGTTTGGGACATCAAAATTAAGATTGTGCTTAGCGATTGTTTTTGCTGTATTATTAATTGTTGTTACATCAAGACTCCATTTAACAACCTTTTTGCTCCATGATAACACTCTTACGATTTCAGTTTTTTTTGTTATTGTTTATCCTTTGCATCCCTGAATTTAGTTTGGCTCAATCGATTGTGCCATGCGGAACAGAGGTATTGCCAACCTCAATTATCATTCATTAAGTAATATTATGTCATACTATCCTGATCAATGTGGTGGATCTTTTACAGCAGGTCAATACGGTAGAATTGCAGCTGCACTTACCGTAAGGCAGGGACATAGTGCTTATAACTTGTCTTGTGCAGCTACAGCTGTTAATGCACCTAGTGGTCTTACAGCCGTGCAGGTAGGTAATTCGATTACTATCAACTGCGTCGACAATGCGACCAACGAAATCGGATACCTTATCGAACGTTCGACTACATCCGCCTCCGCCGGCTTTTCAGCAATTATCATGGGAGGAGTAGCGCCTGATGTCTCTACCTATTCAGACAACTCCATTAGCTCCAGTACTAATTACTGGTAGAGAAGTCGACCAATGGTGTCGTGTTTTCTCCTTTAGATACTGTAGTTGGAAAGGGGAATTCTTGCAGTATGAAAAAATACACGATGACAGATTTTAATCCTTTTCTTATTGGCACTTATTATCGCATCAAGCAAATAAATAACGATGGTACTTACCATAATTATACTACGATACTAGTCAACACTCAAGGAGAAAGAAATATACTAATCTATCCTAATCCCGCGCAGCATACCGTTAATTTGTCCATTCATTCGATAGATGAATCATTGATCGACTATGAAGTAAAAGGCTTAACAGGTATATTACTTTGGTCAGGTTCACTTCCATTGAGCGTAGGAGAGAATATCCATCAGATAATTCAGGTATGTATTACCTCCATGTAGCGACAGGCAACAAGCCAGTAGTATATAGGATCATCAAACAATAATCAAATCTCAATTATTTTTCTCTGTTAATCACACAAATAGTATGGATACAACTTTAGATAACGGCAACATTAAAATATACGATTCGAAAACGGAAGAGTTGGTTTCACCTGTTTCTAAAGCATTATGCTATGGTGTAGTGGTCCTGGCAATTTTGTTTATGTTGAGTTTATCTATTGCAGGGTTGCTTATCGGATTCATCTTGCTGGCTGCAGCATTGTTGTTCTTGACCACCACGAAAAGAGTCAGCATAGATTTTGAGAATTCAGTTTATAGAGAGTATACTTCTACATTTGGTGTCAAAGTAGGTGAATGGAAAAAACTATTTGAATGCAAAACCATAACGATTACATCATCTGGGAAAATATTTTCCAATAACCTAGCTATGGGCGGCGCTCAGACCTATGCTAAGAGTAGTAAAGTTAATCTTAATCTAAAAAAAGATAATTATAAGAAGATTGTAATTTCCAATGGGAGTTATGATGATATAATAAAAAAAGCAAGAACGGTTTCTGGATTACTGGACGGTATAGAAATCATGGATTATACTCAAAAACCAGCAGTTCAAATTCGTTAAGTGATTAGCGTAAGTATCCTTATACGCTTGCTTTCGTGGCAATCAACTTCATATACAAATCGATGCATTGTTGTTTCAACTCTGCATTCAGTTCACCGGTATAAGAGTTGTTATTCTTAAACGGTTTCAATTTGTGAATTGGAATATCTAATCCTGTAAATTCAGACAAGACATGAATGGTTTTTCTAGGCTCATGTAGAAAATCTTCGTATTGCAGTAGCATTCGATTTGGATCTTCTTCTAGATTTAAAATCATTGTATAGTAATTGATCCAGGTATGCATCCAGTAGTCCATAGAGTCAGGATTTGCATCTTTAGGAATTTGAGTATTAGCAAACTGAAAGTGCTTAAGGTTTGCACCAAACTCATGATGTCCAAGCCAATTCATGTATTCTAAAGAGAAAGCGTCTTCCTTATGTAAAGCCGAAAAGCGCTGGTGTTGCTTGAATAATGAATAAGCATGTTCTACCGGATGCCTAAAAATAAATACTACTTTAAAATCTTTATTTCTTTCACGTAAAGATCGGTAACGCAAAATGAAATTATTGTTTTTCGCAAGGTATGTTGTGTCCTTTTCTTTTTGCAATAATTGTTGATACTGCATATAGTACGTGTATGTTTTTTTATCCAATACATGTTCATTCAATGTTTTTTCATGAATGAAACTATTGTTCAAGTGCGCTTTGAAAAAATATTCTTCTAGGGCTTCTATCGTTGTGTACCCAAATAATACTTTATCGCCATGCGCACGTTCCTTTAATTTTTTGTCAGTAGGATCGTAAATTTTTTGCCAGCTGTTGGGACTTAATAAAAAAGGCATATTCGCATAACTCAGAGAATGAAAAATTCCTGACTCATGCAGTAGCGAAGTTAAAGCGCTGGTACCAGATCTGGCGAGGCCTGAGATGATTACAAAATCTGATTTATTGTCTTTTAGTTTAGAAGAGAAAAGTTTTTTCTCAAAGCCAAAAAGCTGTTTGGCTATATTCCCATTATCCAGAATCATACGATGCAATAGCATGGACCATTCCGAATAATCTCCTTTGTCTTTTTTTAATGGAAGCAACACAAAGGGAATAGCTCCTCCAATAAGTAGTGCGCCGTATGAGAGATAGGAAGTCCATTCTAAGTTTGATAATGCCATCCAGTCAAAATTTACATAGATCAGAAGAGGTAGCAATGACAGTGCAAAAATACAGATCATTAAAAAAGAAAAAAGAAACAAAGAGAGCAGCAGATTACTCAGGTTTTGGATGAGTAGTTTCTGTTTAACTACATCGTCTGCCTGTGTGTCGATAATAGTGTTGAGCATGGCCATAGTATGACGAGCCATGCGGAAGAAGGATGCTCTGCTCACTACTAATCCTGTTGAAAGCAACAAAGAAGAAAAGAGGATTAGCAGTGCTAAAATCATTTGCTTGAGGACTTAGTAGAAAATATCCATTTTAAGAAGTTTTTAATGGGAATCCATAAAATCAGGCCGAAGCTTATCAATACAATTATAAAGATTATGAGAACTAATAATATAGTTCCTATTCCCAAACCTGGTCCGATGTAAAGCAATGTATTGAGCATGATCAATTAGTTAATATGGAAGTGTTTCATAAATTCTTATCCAGTTTGGTTGGTAGGCATAACCTTTAAGAGGAGAGAAGAGCATTTTTCTTAGGATGACACCTGAATTATTTAGAATAAATATTTTGCCTTGATTTTGAGATTCGATGAAAATATCCTTGTTTTTCAATATCCTGTGTACTCCCTGTGTTTCTGTCCATATATTTTCTTTAACGATATATGGATTTAAAACATTGCTAAAAGAGGAATCTTTAAAATTATAGGTTGTAATTTCTAATGAACGTAAAGTGTCATTAAGCTTATTATAATATGTGTCTACGCTATCTGATTCAAAATGGATAAAATTATTATTAAAAATAGAAATAGTTGAATCAGAAATTACTTCTGCATCATGCTGATTAATGAATTTTCCGAAAACGAGTCGAACAATTTTATTTGTTGAAGGTCGATAAAGTACGATTAACGATCGATGCCTAATACTCAGTAAAAGATCACCTTTTTTCCAATAATGAGAATCTTTTAAAATGGGTTGAATATCGTTGAGATGTATTGGATCCTGCGCGTTTCTATCAGGATCACTAAAGCCGTATACGAAATTTTCGTAATGATTATCTATTAATAATTGAGAGACACCTTTATGAAAGATGATTTTTCCTGTCTTTCGATCAACCTTCGTTATATAATTTTCTTTATAACGATAAATTGTACCATTGATATTTCTAATCGCTTTTACGACAAATTTATTATCTATCATTAAATCGGAAGTACATGCCCATATATTACTATCGGCATCTAAATTTAAAGAATGATGGTATATAAGTTCATGATTACTCCAAACTAGTTTTGATAGCGAATCAAGACGCATGATATTGGGTGCTTCATCTGTACTTATAATAATAGATTTGTCAGGAAACAAAATACAGTTGCGAGGTACAGCATTAGCAAAGTGATAAGGTGTTGTTTTGAAATCTAAACCCTTTTTGGCAAGACGCCATTTATAGAGTATAGAATCATTGCGTAAATTAAATAACTTAATATCCCATTCGTCCTTATTCTTATTCCAGAAAGAATTTAAGGCATAAAGATTATAGGTAAGTTTATTAATTTCACGAAAAGAAGAATCGACTTTTACATAAGAAGGAGGAATACCCGTAAGCTCATTTGAGTTGAGCACATCTTCTATTAATTGTGGATAATTCGCAAAATTGGTCAAATGGTGTGCAATGAAACCTGAATTTTTCCCATCCAAAGCGGCATTGTAGACCAGGTGACTATAATAGGATAATGCAAAAAAGAATAATACAAGAATGCTCAGTCCTGTGGCTATGTTTTTAAAGTGTTTTTTCATCTCGCGATGTCAAATATACTAAAGTATTGTAATATGTATATAATGTTGTCTTCAAAATTATGACTTTAGAGTTATTGGTAGATTGGATACAACTAATTCAAAACTATGAATTTAACGCTGTATACCCCGTCTTTGTTGGCTTTTTATATGCTTTGATTTTATCATAAGCTTTGAATGCCGTTATTTATTTATAGTATTTATCTATGTTTTTTCATCATTCGTTTTTTAAGTGTTGTTGGTAGATGTTTTTCATAGGCACTAAAAATAAGTGTGGATTATTTCTACAGGATTAAATCCTAGGGTAAAATATATAAATGCTCATTTTGATAAATCGAAATAAAAAATAAAAAGGTCATTAGAGCGATTTTAATGGATTTTATAAGAAACTGTTTAGCATGCTCCACGTATATATCCAGATGAATTTGAAGTATGAGGTCATCGCGCGGGTAATTCATGGTGAATCGATATAATAGAATATACCTGGCATGTGGAATTTAAAGAAAATTGTTGCTGAGATTACCCATGCGGGAGTTACAGAAGCTATTGCTTTTGAAAAACAATACAGGCTTAAATCGATGAATTTACTTTGTGTCATCGGTATTCTAATTATCTCTCCTTATTATTTTATTTTTTCAATGGCCGGTTTGTGGTATCCGGTAATTGTTGTTTTTCTTTTTCACCTTTCGTTTTTCGCTGTTATTTTTCTTAATTATCATAAGTCCTATACTGCCGGCAATTACCTGCTTATTTTGGGGACGAATATGGGTATTCTCGGAATGTCATATTTTATCGGTTTTGATTCGGGCTTCCATTTGTATTTTCTAACAGGACCACTTTTTATATTTTGGATTTTCGATTTAGATCAAAAGAAATTAATCGCTTATGCGATAGCCTTAGAATTATTTTTTGTAGCAATTGTTTTTTTAGTAAAAACATATTCGGTTGCCCCTTATTCATGGAATCAAGTTGGAAGTTTAGACATATATTATTTGAATATGAGTTTCAACTTATTTCTCATATTCCTATTGTTTTATAATTATACCAAATACTATCAACTCCTTACTGATAGCCTTGTCCAGAAGCAGGAAAAGTTGGAAGAAGAGGTGATAAAGCGTATTAAATCTGAAGAGTATACGGGTAAACTGTTTAAAGATTTATCCATCAGTTATAAAAACCTGGAGCAATTCAGTTATATCGTATCGCACAATATCCGATCTCCACTTTCCAATATCAAAGGCTTTGTGAGCCTGTATGAGGCCAATGAACGTAGTGTACAGAACGATCATGTCATTGAAAACATTAGAGAATCTGCTGAGCACTTAGACGAGATCATTATGGATCTGAATGTGCTTTTAAGTGCCAAAAACTTATTGTTGGAGAATAAAAGAGTTATTCATCTTTCCGATGCCATTAAAAATGTAGGTATTTCTTTGGCTGCGGAAATGCAGCATTCCGGTGCAATCATCAAAGAAGAATTTGAAAGAGATTTGAATTTGGTTACGATAAAGACGATATTGCATAGTATTCTATTTAATCTATTTCAAAATTCGATACGCCACAGTAAACCGGATGTATATCCGGAAATAATTGTGACCGCTAGTAAAACGAAAGAGTACACAGAAATAAGAGTCAGCGATAATGGCATTGGCATTGATTTAGAAAAATACAATGATAGAGTTTTTATGCTCTATCATACTTTTGGAGATAAGACAGAAGGACGAGGTATTGGATTGTTTTTGGTAAGGTCCAATGTAGAAATGTTGGGAGGACATATATCCGTTGAGAGTACAATGAATGAAGGCACAACGTTTATAATTCAATTTAAAAATTAATAGTACTATGATTACTTCTGCTAAACCAATGGTTTTTTTTATAGATGATGATCCATTGTCGAATAAGTTCAATACCATGCTGATTCGTAAGATTCATCCTGATGTAGAGATTAAAACATTTACTAAAGCAGAAGAGGCTTTAGTTGATTTGAAAGATGCGAAGAATCAAAAACCAGAAGTGATTTTTCTTGATTTAAATATGCCTGTTATGAACGGCTGGGATTTCATGGCTGAGTTTAAGAATATTGGCTTAGACATTGAAGTTGTCGTGTTAACATCTTCTAATGATTCTTCGGATAAAGAGAAAGCAGAAAAAAATACTCAGATAAAAGATTATGTTGTAAAGCCACTTACTAAAAACGCATTCAGCAATGTCGTGAAGAAATTTTTTAGAAGTAAAGAAGACGAATAGTTTTTTGTTCTGAATAGTCATTGTTACAAACCTGCCAATGGCAGGTTTTTTTTGCTATTGGCAAACCTAACCATTAAATGACATTGTCATTTAATGGCCTTACCGGAACTTAAGAACACAAAGTGTCATTCGGTTTAATAATACCAAATCGGTTATAGGCACTATGGATGGAGAGATATTTATAGTAATAAAATTATTGCTTTGTAAAAACTGAATGATGGATAGTCCCTTCCAAACTATTTGTTCTATTTGTTGTGAAAACCGAAACACCAGGTGTATAGTAAAAATAATAATCAGAAACAGATAATGCACAATTAGTAAAATAGCAACAATAGGCACTTGAATAATTATTTAATGAATAGACAAGAGTCGCTTCGCTAACAGCACCGTAATCCACACACCCATTGTTGGCGGGAGTAGGAGGAATAGTCATTGTAATGAAATGATCTGATTTGACAAACCCATTTGGATTTGAATTGTCCACTAGATAATCTTGAATGATCCAAGTTCCAAATATCATACTTGGAGAGCAAGTTTGCAAAACTACTTTTCCGGCAATCGTTTTCTTAAAGCTTTTCGTGAAATTACTATTTGAATATTCTATATCGTATGTGAAATTTTGGTCAGTAGTTGCTGTCGTAGTAGCCTTTATTTTAATGCTTCCATCTGGTTGATTCAATTGCTTTAATAGAACAGTTGGATTGCTCACATTAGAGATTTTTATGTAATCATTGTAAACGAATCGGCTGGTACTATTAAAAGCGCTCTTAAGATTTTTTAATGTATAGCTCGGTTTTAAGAAAGAAGGTAGTTTGTTAATTAATCCATTGTATTCATCTTTAAAGTAATTGTACGTTTTACCAATATTTGAAATAGTATTGCCTCCATTGCTTAGTCTTAGTGTGCCATCGTTTTCGTCACCAGATATTATGGAGCGATAGTTTGCTGTGATGTTGACGCTTATCTCTTCTCCTGCCGCATAAATTGTTTCCGACACAGATAAATTGTCGTAAGGCTTTAACGCTTTATAAATTAAGGCTTCCGACAAAGTGATGGTTTGATCTGCGCTAAGCATAAATGAACATACTGTAACTCCAAGTGCTAAAATTGCTCCCGCTTTCACATATACATTTGGAATGGACGCGGCAATTTTAGCTGATAATAAAATGTAAGGTATGTGAGCCGCAGTAAAGACAACGCTATTTTTAAAGTTGTTGGAACTGGTTACTACTTCCGTTTCATAGTTCCGCACTGTTTGCATGGTGCGAAGATTGACTGTGCTTGAACTAAATGAAGAATATAAACTATTTAATTCGGCCAGCTTAGCTTTATTGGCTGCCATACATTTTGCAAACTCCTCTTTTTCTTCATTTGACAGATTGTTATATTGTATTCTGTAATCAGCCAACAAATCAGAATAAGTCAATACATCATTTGTTAGATCCCCGTATTCATTCAAAGAATTATCAATTTGCTCTAATTCGGAAATTTGTGTGTTTGCTAATTGAATTTTTTGATGGATAGCAGTTTCCATCTCCGTAAAATAAACCTCAGGACTTGAAATAGTTGTTAAGGACGCAACCTTTATAGGCACATTAAATCCCCTTCCATTTGCTGTAAAACTTATGGAATAATCACCGTCAAATAAACTGGGAACAATAAAAAAGGCTAAGCTATCTCCGGATTCGATAACGGTTTCTATTCCATTAATTTTGCCCGTGATGGTTTGCCCTGAAAAATCATTGTCATGAATCTTCAAAGTAACTATTTCGTAGGATGCATACTGCGTTTTGTCCGTCGTTAAATTACTCGTACTGGGATTTACTGGTTCAATTTCTTTCTTAGAACAGCCATTAAATAAACCAATAGTGCATATCAAGAAGAACAAATGGATTGTGATGTGGTTTTTAATTTTATTTATCATTGTGCGATACTTATTTTTCTTAAACGGTTGTCTTTTTGCAGCATTTTGAGTACTCACAAACTGTTACCATATCAGTTTCCGGTAGGGGTCGTCTTTTCACCAATAAACGGTTAATGCCAAACAATGATGGTTTGTTTTACGATAGTAAACAACTTGCTTTCAAAAAAAAATATGCTAAAGTTATGTCAATAGGCAGATTATACACTAGAAACCTGAAAAGACAATATATGCCTGAAACTGCCTAAAATTATTAATTTCTTTAGCCTGTTTTTATTAAAAGATGAAACATGTGCAATAGTCCTTACCACTAATTTTATGCAAAAAAGCTATCGCCAAAGTTCCACTCTGCTTCTGCGCTTTATTTACTGCTTCTTTTTAATCAACGTAGCAATCCATGTATTGAGTGCATCCTTTTGGGCAGGGGATAAAGCTGCATCCTTGTGCATAATAATGGTATAGGAAGATAATGGCATTTCTCCTTCGTGTACTTCTTCTATGCATTCATCTAATTTATGTTGCTGACGTTCCTCTGTGTACGTAGCCCATTCAGAAAAATTGAGATGCTCACGTCCTTCATTAATATGGTTTTTTAGCCACCAGGATAATGGAGCAACGTTCGTGTACCAAGGATAGTTTGTTTCGTTAGAGTGACAGTCGTAACAAGAAGTGACGAGTATACCTTTTATTTCATCAGAAGGTTGTGTCAAGGTGATGAAGTCTTTGCTTTTATCAACCGGAGGATTTGTTTTGTCGATGCGAATGAATTGAATCAAAACTAATAAAATGATTAGGCCGAAGATGATTTTTTTTAGCATATCTAAAATAGTTGTAAGTGGTAAGTTGTAAGTGATAAGTATAACAAAATATACTTATCACTTACAAAACATTAGTATTGAATACTGGGAGAGAAATACGGTAGAAAAATAATGAGTTATTTAAGTGATAACTACGTGCAATACTTAACACCTACCACTTACAACTTATCACTTACTACTTTAATCATCCAAACAGATCAGAAGATAAATAACGATCACCGCGATCGCATACGATGCTTACGATTACACCCTCTTTTAATTCTTTGGCTAGTTTGATCGCCGTTGCCATTGCTCCTCCGCTGCTCATGCCCGCGAAGATGGCTTCTTTTTTTGCCATAAGACGTGTCATTTCAATGGCTTCGGTTTCGCTCACGTCCATGGTTCTGTCTACACGGTGTGCTTCGAATATTTTTGGTATATATTCCATCGGCCATCTGCGGATGCCAGGTATACGTGCCTTCTCATCAGGTTGGACACCTACGATTTGTATGGCGGCATTTTTTTCTTTCAGAAAGCGAGACACTCCCATGATGGTTCCAGTAGTACCCATGGAAGAAACGAAGTGCGTGATTTTCCCATCAGTGTCTTTCCATATTTCCGGACCGGTAGAAGTATAGTGCCCTTTCCAGTTGTCCGGATTGCCGAATTGATTCAGCATGATATAACCACCTTCTTTGACTTTGTTCTCTGCATAGTCTCTTGCTCCTTCCATAGAGATCGCTGCTGGCGTTAGAATAACTTTAGCTCCGAATGCCTCCATCGTCAATACACGCTCTTTGGTAGAATTGTCTGGCATGACCAGTTCAATTTCTAAATCAAATAAACGTGCAATCATCGCCAAGGCGATACCTGTATTGCCGCTTGTTGCTTCGATGAGCTTATCACCTGGTTTTATATCACCTCTCTCCAATGCGCCTTTGATGAGCGATAGAGCAGCTCTGTCTTTGACACTTCCTCCCGGGTTATGTCCTTCCAGTTTTGCGTAGATCTTAACAGCCGGGTTAGGGTTAAGGTGTTTAATTTCTACTAATGGTGTGTTGCCGATAAAATCTAATAATCCTGCCATGGTTATTTTTTAGTGCTTACTTCAGGTTGAGCACGGTTATATACTTTCGAATGTGGTGCTATACTTTCTATAACCCATACGTTACCACCAATGATACTGTGATGTCCTATCACGGTGTCGCCCCCCAGAATCGTGGCTCCAGAGTATACAATCACATCGTCTTCAATACTCGGGTGACGTTTTTGGGAAGCCATATCTTTCGTTACACTGAGTGCACCGAGGGTTACACCCTGGTATATTTTTACATTTTTGCCGATACTGGCAGTTTCTCCAATGACAACGCCTGTGCCGTGGTCGATGAAAAAGCTGGATCCAATTTGCGCTCCCGGATGGATGTCAATGCCTGTTTTGGAATGGGCATATTCAGAAAGGATTCTAGGCAATAAAGGAACATTCAATTCATACAAAGCATGAGCCATGCGGTGAAACGCA
>JACMQM010000178.1 GCA_014376985.1 Cytophagaceae bacterium
GTTTAACGCCATCAACGATCAGGAACACAAGAACCTTGCAGATGCTTTTGAATTGAGACTATTCAGCTCTTACATTCTAAAAGTATCTAACCCTACTGACTCTTACTTGTCCGATATCTACGGCGGTGATCAGCAAAAAGGTATCATGGCTTCTCAGTGGGCTGCGTTCGATTTGTTAGAGTACGAACATCACCTTTGGGAATTCTAAAAAAAGCATTTTAAGCAACGCTTAAATTTGTCATAGGCAAACAAAAAGCCCGCTGTTTCAGCGGGCTTTTTTTGTTTGCATCAATACAGTACTAAACACGAGAGATCTGAAATCTGAAATCAGAATATTTAGTCTGTTTTTGTCTGATCTCTGATTTCAGATTTCTACACAAGTTTTTCTTTAATGATCTGAGCTTTACTTTTGCCGACTATCTTAGCAATATCGTCCACTGTTGCTGCTTTGATTTTATCTATGGTTTTAAAAGCCACCAATAACTTTTGTGCAGTATTAGGCCCAATGCCTTCTATGCCATGCAATGCCGTTTGATTGAGTGTATTTTGACTTCTTTTTTTTCTGTGAAAGGTAATTGCAAAACGGTGTGCTTCATTTCGCAGATTTTGCAATAACATCAAGCCTTCTGACCGGCGTCCTAAAATAAGAGAATCCTGATCTCCGGGAAAGAAAATTTCTTCCAATCGTTTTGCCAATCCTATAACAGGAACTTTACCATAGATGCCCACTTCTCTTAAAGCTTCTATAGCAGCGTTCAGCTGTCCTTTGCCACCATCAATGACAATAAGTGTAGGCAATGGCAAGCCTTCTTCTAATACACGCTTATATCTTCTACCGACAATTTCTATCATGGATGCAAAGTCATCCGGCCCTTCTACTGTTTTGATATTGTAATGGCGATAATCTCTTTTACTCGGTTTGCCATTTTTGAAGCATACCATGGAAGCCACAGGATTGGTGCCTTGTATGTTGGAGTTATCAAAACATTCAATGTGTAGGGGAAGATCTTTAAGACTCAATTCTTTTTGCAACACTTCTACTGCATGGGTGTAACGTTTGTTGGGATCTGTTTCTATCCGTTTATTCAGTTCTATGAATGCATTTTTCAATGCAATATCTAATATTTTTTTCTTGTCGCCGATCTTTGGTACTTGCCAATCGTAGGCGATATCTTTTATCCAAAGCGGAGAGATGTTACAGATGACAGTGATGTCTTTGGTCTCATCGATTGGAATATTTTGTATCGCTTTTAAGTAAGCATGAAACAAAATTTCTTCGTTGCTCTCGTCTAACTTTTTCTTGATGACTACATTATAGGTTTGTACAATCGTGCCATACTGCACATGTATTACACTGATTGTTGCTTTTATTTCATTGCTCAATATCCCAAGTACAATTAAGTTGCCTAAATCCGGATTAAGAATTACGGATTTTTGTTCGAGCAAACTAATCTTATGCAATGACTGTTTATAGCTTTCTGCTTCCTCAAAACGCATGCGTGTAGAGGCTTCTGTCATTTGTTGGTAAAGAAAGTCTTTCGCAAGTGCGTAATTGCCTTTGAGGATGTGTATGACCTGCTTGATTTTGGCTTGATATGCTTCTTTACTTTCATATCCTACACAAGGACCTGTGCAATTATTGACATGGTATTCCAAACAGACTTTGTATTTATTTGCTAAGATATTGTGTGCGGATAAATTTAAGTCGCATGTACGTAGTTTAAATATCTTACGTAGTGAATCTACCAAATCATTCATCGTGCCTACTGAAGTATAAGGCCCGAAGAACTTCGCTTTTTTGTATATCTCCGGTCTACGCGTAGTCAGTAGTCGGGGGAAAGATTCATCAGGAATGCAGATGAATGGAAAACTTTTATCATCGCGTAAAAGTATATTGTACTTAGGCTTGAACGCCTTAATGAGATTGTTCTCCAGAAGCAATGCTTCGTATTCCGTAGTTACTACGGTGAATTGTATAGCACTGATCTGACTCACGAGACGTTGTGTCTTGCGGTCTTTGTTTTTTAAATCTAAAAAGTAACTGGTGACACGTTTCCTTAAATGCTTGGCTTTGCCAATATAGATCAGTTCGTTTTCCTTATTGAAATACTTGTATACTCCAGGATCGGAAGGAATACTGCGAATGATGTTTTTTAGCTCCTCTTTGTTTCTGATCAGCATTCTTTAAAGGTCTTTAGGAAGATCCTGATTTTTACCTGTGCCTTGATACATGCTGGAGTCAGAGTATTGCATGTTTCTATCGTGATAGGTCTTGCAATTGATTTCAACCGACAACGGTTTTGCAGGACGAGGAAAGTTTTCTTGTTTAATGCCGGTGTTAGGATCGGCATATACTTTATTCATGAAGATTGCCCAGATTGGCATGGCCATGCGTGCACCTTGGCCATCATCCATCAAGCGAAAGTGAATGCTTCGGTCATCGCCACCAACCCATGCTCCGGAAACCAGATGCGGCGTAATGCCCATGAACCAACCGTCAGAGTAGTTCTGTGTCGTTCCTGTCTTACCTCCGATCTCTCCTCCTTTCCATAGCAAGCCCCATTTGTTGAGACCCAACGCTGTTCCGCCTTTTTCTTCTGTAGCTCCACGCAACATGTGTACCATCAGGTAAGCGCTTTCTTCATTTAGGGCTTCCACTGTTTTTGGCACAAAGTCCTGCAGGATATTACCATTGCGGTCTTCGATGCGTTGGATGAAGAAAGGCTCTGTCCATACTCCATGATTGACGAACGTACTGTAGGCGCCTACCATTTCATAAACCGATACATCGTATACACCTAAACAAATGGCAGGGACTGCGTCGATTGGGCTTTGTATACCGATGCGTTTGGCATACTGCACGATGGTTTCAGGCCCTAAACGTTTTACCAGGTTAGCTGTGATAGAGTTGATAGAATTGGCCATCGCTTTACGCAGTGTAAAGGATTGACCCGAATAGGCTCCATCACTGTTTTTTGGTGTCCATGTTTTGTTGACATCCGCTGTTTCAAATGTCACCGGCAAATCTGCTACTTCAAAACAAGGAGAGTAGCCTAAGTCTAGCGCTGTGGCGTATACAAAAGGTTTGAAAGTAGAACCCGGTTGTCTTTTTCCTTGCTTTACGTGATCATATTTAAAGTGCTTATGATCGATACCGCCTACCCATGCTTTGATGTGTCCGTTCAATGGATCCATTGCCATGAAACCGGCTTGTAGAAAATGTTTGTAGTAACGGATAGAATCCATCGGACTCATGAGTGTATCTTTATCACCATTCCATGAGAAGATGCGCATTTGAATCTTTCTGTTCATGTGGATATTGATGGCTTCTACATCATCTCCATAGGCTGCTTTAAGTTGCATGTATCGATCGGATCTTTTTGCAGCATTTTCGATGAAGTTTGGAATTTCTTTCATCTCTTCGTCTCTCCACGGATTACGGCCTTTCCAGAAGGAGAAGAATTTTTTCTGCAGCACTTTCATTTGTTCACTGACTGCTTCTTCGGCATGTTGTTGGATACGCGAATCAATGGTAGTGTATATTTTCAGACCGTCTTTGTATAGATCCAATCCTCTTTCTTTGCACCATTTGATCAGGTAAGCATTGATGTGACTTCTGAAATAAGTGGCTTGCCCTTTGTTGTGATTTTCTACTTCATAATTTAAGGCAAGAGGCATTGCTTTAACAGAATCACATTGAAGAACTGTAATGAATTTGTATTTTTTCATTTGCTCCAACACTGTATTTCTTCTTCCTAATGCTAAATCAGGATTATAAACGGGACTATATAAAGAGGGAGCTTTCAACATGCCGACCAACATAGCGGCTTCGTTGAGTTTCAAACTGTCTGGTGTTGTTCTGAAAAATGTTTTACTCGCTACTTGAATACCATAAGCATTACTGCCGAAGTCAACGGTATTCAAATACATGGTCATGATTTCTTTTTTGGTATAAGACTTTTCCAATGTAATGGCAGTCATCCATTCTTTGGTTTTGTTAATGATCACTTTTATTTTGTGATTATTTTCTGCCAGTGAACCTTCGTATTGAGCACCTCTCGTATTGAATAAATTTTTCGCTAATTGCTGAGAGATAGTACTCGATCCTCTTTTATCTCCTTTGATCAAGTACCAGCCAATAGCGAGTGTACCCATCATGTCTATACCGGAGTGTTCTTCGAATCGAATATCCTCCGTCGCCAATAGCGCATGGATCATGTTGGGAGATATGTCTTCGTATTTGATCGGGGTTCTGTTTTCCCGGAAATATTTTCCAAGCAGCACCATGTCTTCCGTATAGAGTTCGGAAGCATATTCGTTTTTAGGATTTTCCAATGTTTGTATGTCTACCATCGGTCCAAACAAACCAAACATATCAATGGACACCATGTAAACGTAGGTAACAATAAATAGTAACATGAATACGAAACCTATCCATGTTCCCCACACTATTTTTTTAATGATGCTGCCTTTTTTCATGTAAACTTAAATTAGATATTGGTAGAACTACCAAGTTGTTTCTTTTGGTTCCTGTGCCCTAGGTCCGGATTTTGCTTTGTATACCTGACAATCTATTTCAACGGAAAGAGGTTTCTCAGGGCGAGGAAATTTTTCCTGTTTGATGCCTGTTTGCGGATCTGCAAATACTTTACTCATGAACAGTCCCCATATCGGCATCGCCATGCGTGCGCCTTGTCCGTCTTCTATGGTGCGAAAATGAATGCTTCGATCGTCTCCGCCTACCCATGCACCGGCAACAATATGAGGTGTGATCCCCATGAACCAACCGTCGGAGTGATTTTGCGTGGTTCCCGTTTTTCCACCAATTTCACCGCCGGCATTTAGCAAGCCCCATCTGCTCAATCCTAATGCGGTACCGCCGTCTTCTTCCGTAGCACCTCGCAACATGTGTACCATAAGATAAGCACTTTCCGGGTCAAGTGCTTCTACTTTTTTAGGAATAAAATTTTGAAGCACATTTCCGTCACGGTCTTCAATGCGTAAAATGTAAAAAGGTTCTGTCCAAAGTCCCTGATTCACAAACGTGCTGTAAGCACCTACCATCTCGTATACCGAGGCATCGAATACGCCCAGGTAAATGGATGGCACCGCTTGCATGGGACTTTCTATACCCATACGCTTCGCGTATTGAACAACCGTTTCAGGTCCGAATTGTTTAACAAGATGTGCCGCAATAGAATTGATCGAATTGGCCATGGCCTGGCGCAGTGTATAATATTTACCGGAATAGACATCACCGCTATTTTGAGGAGTCCATGTTTTGCCTCCTTCCAATTCAAACGTAACTTGCAAATCGGCAATTTCATAACAAGGTGAATAATTACCAATATCAATAGCGGCTGCATAGATAAATGGTTTAAAGGTAGAGCCCGGTTGTCTTTTCCCTTGCTTTACGTGATCGTATTTGAAATGCTTATGATTAATACCTCCTACCCAAGCTTTGATATGGCCGTTCAAGGGGTCCATTGCCATGAAACCTGCTTGAAGAAACTTTTTGTAGTAAGCAATGGAATCCATCGGACTCATTGTAACATTCACATCACCGGTCCATGAAAAAACGCGCATAGGAATCTTGCGGTTCATTTGTCGCATGATGGCTTTTTCATCGGTTCCGTAAGCCTCTTTCAATTGTTTGTAACGGGCGGACTTTTTAGCAGCGTTTTGTATGAAGTTCGGAATCTCCTTCATGCGTTCATCTCTCCAAGGCGTCCGTCCGTCCCAATAGTCAAGAAATTTTTTCTGTAAGGCTTTCATGTGTTCGCTCACCGCATCTTCTGCATGTTTTTGAAGGCGGGAATCGATGGTGGTATAAATCTTTAAACCATCTGCATAAAGATCCAACCCTTTTTCATCACACCATTTCAATAAAAAAGGAGCAAGTTGACTTCTGAAGTAAGTAGCCACGCCTGTGTTGTGGCTTTCCACTTCGTATTGAAGAGATAGGGGAAGAGCTTGAGCCGCTTTGCATCGGGTGGCACCTATGTATTTGTACTTTTGCATTTGATCCAGCACGGTGTTTCTTCTGGAGAGCGAAGTATCCGGATTGAAGACGGGACTGAATACCGAAGGCCCCTTTAACACACCGACTAACAAAGCAGCCTCGTGTAATTTTAATTTGTCGGGGGTTGTTTTAAAATAGGTTTTACTGGCCGTCTTAACACCATAAGCATTGCTTCCGAAATCCACCGTGTTGAGGTACATGGTGATGATTTCTTTTTTTGTATAATATTTTTCTATCGCAATGGCGACCATCCACTCCTTGGTTTTATTAATTAGCATTTTTAGTTTGGGGATGTTCTTTGCTAATGTTCCCTCGTATCGAATGCCGCGTGTGGAATATAGATTCTTTGCCAACTGTTGTGAAAGAGTACTCGAACCTCTCTTAATCCCTCTCAGTGAATACCAAAAAATAGCAAATGTGCCTTGCATATCTACGCCGGAGTGGTCTTCAAAACGCACGTCTTCTGTGGCAACCAGCGCGTGGATCATATCCGGTGAAATGTCTTCGTATTGAACAGGTGTTCTGTTTTCACGGAAAAATTTCCCAATCGTTACCATGTCCTCTGTATACAATTCAGAAGCATATTCATGTTTCGGATTCTCCAAGGTGGCAACATCAACAATTTCTCCAAACCAACCGAATGCATTCACAGAAACCATGTAAACGTAAGTAATCAGCAATAGCAGGAACGAGAAGAAGGCAATCCACGATCCCCAAACTATTTTTTTAACAGGGCTGCTTTTTATTGGCATGTGA
>JACMQM010000179.1 GCA_014376985.1 Cytophagaceae bacterium
TATTTTTCGAATTCTGGTCTCATTTTCTAAATGACATAAGTAGTTTTGTACTTCTTTACCTGCTCCATCAGGTACTTCTTGCACCGGTGCATCGCTACTGTTGCTGCATTGGCACTGGTATGACCTGTTTTTTCAGCGACTTCCTTCATGCTTAATCCTTCGAATAAGCTATACGTAAGAAGCTGTTTACATTTTTCGTCTAATTGGTCAAATAATTTTTTGACTAATATTTCACGTTCTTCCAACGTGATCTGGTCTAATATATTAGTGTCCCTGATGTCTGCTACAGAACTTTCGTTGAGCTGCACAAATCGCTGGTTCTTTTTAATTTGATTGAGCCAAAGATTTTTTGCAACTGTGTAAATGAAACCGGCGATTTCATATTTCTCATCAAATTTATTCGTCATCACCTGCTTGTAAAATACAAGCAACGCTTCCTGAAGAATGTCCTTGGCATCTTCTTCTCGTTCCGCACCGACGTTGACCAGCTTTTTAATTTTGGGAAGCATAGATTTATAGATCTGCTCCAGCGCTTTACGGTCATCTCCCTTCTTGATCGATCTTACTATGTCTTGGTCTTTAGAGTTCAAAATAACATCCGTGTTACAGGGTGAAAACAAAATACCCGATAATGTACGATTTTTTTAAAGACAAGGACAATTTCAATACTAATGAAATTCAAATAACCCTTTTCAATTCAAAAAAAATGATACAATCATCAAGCTTTATTGTTCTCCTATTCGCACAACCTTTGCTGGGCTCCAAGCATCTTTTATGCTTTTCATAAAGTAATACAAGGAAATAAAACAATTCTTACACACACCGTTTGTTTTTTTCGATAAAGACACCTTACAACCCTTCATCTCTTTCACTTTATCCTTTAAAAACTGCGAATTGGGTTATTAAATCAGCTTTCTTGTAAGAATTAGATTGTTTTTTGTAGTACAGGTAAGTCTTTATTTAATCAAATTAAATCTGAGTATTATCAAAGACGTTCTTCCTATACAATAGGTCTTTCCATAGGATAAGGCAACGATGAGGGGGTGGCTTAAATAGAATCGTATAACTTAAAAACCATCAACGTGAAAAAAAAATTGAATCTTGTCAGTGTGCTTATCAGTATCTTCTTGTCTTTATTGATCTTCGCCGCAAGCACCACTTAATTTTTTATAAGAAGAAACATATAAGGCCTACTGCTCCGCATCATAGATGCTGGACTGGAGGCTTTTCCTTTATCGATTTATATAAGACTTGCTTAAGGTCGTAAACGCTTGAATACCAAAGGACCTGTATTGCCTTTTTCATCTTTGTAATAGCCTCTTAACGTATTCCCATCTTCTGATAATGTCAACACGTGCTGTCCTTTGAGCGACCAACCTGGTATTCCTTTCGTAACAATGGCGTCGTAATTCAGGGTGCCATGAGAACAGAACCCAATTCCTTTTTCGACCATGCCTACGCCATTGAATTCAACGTAATGAGTCATAGCCAGTTTCCCGTGTTCATCTACAGAAAAGATGGCATAACCATTGGTGAATGCTGTGCTGTTAGAATCTATCCAGATGCCATTGACAGGATTAGGTTTGGTTTGACAGAAGGCTTGGTTAGTAAAGCTGAAAAAAGAAAAGAGAAGAAAAACCAATTGTAAACAAACCCGTAATGAAATATTAATCATAAATTATAGTTTTAGTACTAGAATAAGACTCTTCAAGCTAATTAAAAAAAACAAAAAATGCTCCATTCTCTATTCAAAAGAAATTACAGTCTCTTATTGGCAAGTACTCTACTATTCATGCTGACTGCAGGCTTTTCTTACAAGCCAGCTGCTATGCAGGAAGACCCGGAAATTTGTTTGTCAAAAGAAGAACAGCGGATGTATGATTTGATCATGGCTTACAGACAGCAAAAGAAATTGCCCGCCATTAAAATTTCTGCAGCGCTTACAAAAGTTGCGCAGATACATGCTCGCGACTTGAGCATGAACAAACCCAATAATGCTGACAAATGCAACATGCACAGCTGGTCTTCAAAAGGAAATTGGACACCTTGTTGTTATGACAGCAAGCATACACAGTCACAATGCATGTGGAGTAAGCCCAAAGAAATTGCAGGTTTCCAGGCGGACGGCTTTGAAATCGTTTCGGGGTCAATGGATGATAACTATATAGCTACATCCGATGCCGCGTTAGCAGGCTGGAAGAAAAGTCCCGGACATCATGCTGTAATTGTAAATAGTGGTATATGGAAACAACGCACCTGGCAAGCTATCGGTATTGGAGTATACAAAAACTACATTTGCGTTTGGGTAGCTTCGGTAGAAGATAAGAATACAGTGCAAAAGAAATGCGATTGATTCGATCCATTCTGTTAAGTGCGGACTTGCCTGATAAGCCCGCACTTTATTTTTCAGAAGTTTTTCAAAAAACTATTTTTAATGAGCCATCATAATGAAGGTTCTTTGGTTAAAACAATAGAGATTTTTCAATAATACCTTCGAAATTAAACCGCTTCTGTTGAATCATTGAAGTGCGTCGTGCTATCAACGGGCTCTTCCGGCTGTTTTGGTTCTGATGCATTGGTGCAACTTAATAGGCAAATGAAGACTATAAGAAAGCATAGTTGTCTAAGTAATGAAATCATAAGGACAAGTTGTAAACCTAAAACATAAAACATTCGTTAATATATATAAGAAAGGATTCTCTTTGTTGAGTACAGAAAGAATTTCTACATTTAGTTTTACATTTTAATTCCGCTACATTGAAAGAAGCAGTTGATAACGAGAACCCCAATGTCATTAAAGACACGCAAAGCGCGGAACGATACTTCCTGGAGGGGCCAAGGTCAAGGAGAAAAGAGCTTTTTTTCTTGTTCAAAGTATTCAAAGATTTCCTAAGAGGCATCAGAGCGCTACATTTTGTAGGGCCCTGTGTGACTGTTTTTGGATCTGCGCGTTTCAAAGAAGAGCATCCTTATTACAAGCAATCCATGGAAGTGGGTGGCGCACTCGCACAGATGGGCTTTACCGTCATGACAGGTGGTGGTCCGGGTGTTATGGAAGCGGCTAACCGAGGCGCGAAAGAAGCAGGAGGGTATTCGGTAGGCTGTAATATTATCTTACCTATGGAACAATATTCAAACAAGTACCTGGATAAAAGTGTTGACATCAAATTTTTCTTTGTAAGAAAAGTGTTGTTGAGCAAATATTCCTACGCTTTCGTTTGTATGCCCGGTGGAATGGGTACTATGGACGAAATGTTTGAAGCCGTAACGTTGGTGCAAACCAATAAAATGGAGCGTTTCCCAATTGTATTGTTCGGTAAAGAATACTATAAAAAATTATACGACCACATTCTTCACATGGTCGATGAAGGTACGGTTTCTGCGAGCGACCTGGATTTGTTTCTTTACACTGACTCAGTAGAAGAAATGGTGCATTACCTGGAAACTTTTGCCGTGAAGAAGTTTGGCTTGAAAAAGAAGAAACATGTATTGCCATTTAGTTGGTTAGGCGAGAAAAAAAGTGCGTAATTGTAAATACAAAAATTGAGTATCAGAATGAAAAAAATCCAGTTATTGATGGTCGTTGTTTGTCTGGCATTTTTGACAACAGCTTGTTCTAAAAGTACAAAAGACTCTTTGCAAGGTTCATGGAAAGTGTCTAAGCTTTCTTTAGCCGGCGCTTCTCAAGATCCGGAAGTATTTGGTCCCTTTATATATGAACTGAAAGACGACGGTTCATATAATTACGAAGAAGGAGCTAAAAAGGAGTCGGGGAAATGGTCAGTAACAGAAGATCAAAAACAAATAGCCTTTGAACCTGCTTCAGGAGAAAAATATACTAAAGATCTGAAGTCTGTTTCTCAAGACTCAGTGGTATTGAGTTTCAAATCCTTTACCATGGATGTGAATCATACGTTGGTTCCAAATAAATAGAAAATAGTAACGAGCTCCGTTAAGCTATCGGAATCAGTGGTCAGTAATCAATACACAAGTGTTGGTTACTGATCACTCACTTTTTTAAGGAGGGCTTCCCAAACTTCTTTTTCCTCCCAACGCGTTAAATCCAATGATTTATCATTCATGATCTCATTCATCAAGCGCTGGTTTTTTTGTCCTCTTGCGAAAGCGTCACTGTAGGGAGTATCAGAAAAAGTAACTTCACTGTAGAGCGTCTTCCATTGATCCGGCAAGGCTTTACTTAATGCGCTTTCTATTTTTTTCTGTAAAAGGAAGCGCTCGTCTGCGACCAAATCTCTCATCTCTATGAAATTGTCCATAGCAAGTCTGGCGATGGCGTCAGTGTCTTTTTTTCGTGTATTATTCAAAGTCTGGAAAGCGACTTCAAAATTATCATAGTGTTGTGTTAATAATTCATCCAAAAGCCTACAGTCTTCAAAGCCGGCATTCATGCCCTGTCCATAAAAGGGGACAATGCCATGAGCAGCATCACCAATCAGCAGCCATTCTCCAAATGCCCAGCGGTCTGTAAATACATTCGCCAGAAAAGAAGTAGGATTGGAAAAATATTGCTTAGCTAGATCTGGAAACAAAACCGATGCATCTGGAAAATGAATATCAAAAAAGCGAGTGACCGATGCTTCGTCATTTAATTCCTGAAAAGAAAGACCCTGTTCGTTAAAGGGAAGAAATAAAGTACCGGTATAACTCTTGTCAAAGTTTGGCAAAGCAATCATCATATACTCACCTCTTGGCCAGATGTGCAGTGCTGTCTGAGGTTCAAGCAGTACACCTTTCTCTGCTGAGATATCCAGTTCCTTGTAACCATGATCTATTTTTTCAAGTGTAGAATGACAGAGTCCTTGTTTTTCAAGAGACGTTCTCACTTTCGAAAACACACCATCGGCAGCAATGAGTACTGGTGCTGAAAGGGTATGTGTTTTATCTTTGTGAATCAAATGAATTGTTTTCGAAGCAAAGTCCGCTTCTTCTAGATGGTGTTCAAATAAAAAAGAAACACCCTGACCTTCGGCTGCATCGATCAGGGAATTATTCAGACTAAATCGTGATACGGAGTAAATGCATTCTTTATTGCTGCTGTAAGGTTGAAAAGACAAATGTCCTTCTTCATCGTGCATTTGTCTTCCATACATGGGAATGGCTTCATCTAATACGTGCTGACGCAGGGACGCATCAGCCGCTTCCAGTGCCCTCAAGCCACGATGGCTCAAAGCGAGATTGATGGATCTGCCTTCGCTGCGCAGGCTTTGGCGTGGGTCCTCTCTTTTTTCCAACACTTGTACCGCAAAGCCTCTTTTTGCAAGAAAGAGAGACAATAAGGAACCAACCAACCCGGCACCGGCGATAAAAACTGTTTGTCTTTGATCTTCCATATCAATGTATCAGGTAGGCTTTCTGACATAGTGTTTGAGCTACCTTAAATATTTCTTTGTAACTGTTGTATAGAGGAACAGGTGTTAGGCGAATAACATCCGGTTCACGCCAATCTCCTATGATACCGGCTTTTTCTAATAAAGTGAATAGCACTTTGCCTTTTTTATCGTGTATGCGCAAGGACAATTGACAACCTCTGCGATCACTTTCCAAGGGTGTAAGTATGCTGAAAGAATAAAGACGCTTCTCTTTTTTTTCCATAGTGCCCAATGTCGTGAGACATTCTAAAAAGAACTCTCCCATGCTTTTCCCTTTTCGGTATACAGTCATTACTCCGGCCTCTTTAAAGAGGGTTAAAGCCACACGCTGAGCAGCCATGTTAAATACAGGCGCATTACTCAATTGCCATCCTTCCGCACCAGTCATGGGTTTGAAACCGGGTTTCATTCCAAAGCGCTCGTTCTGCTCATGACCCCACCAACCGGCCATGCGAGGTATACTTTTATCGTTGCCATGCTGTTCATGCACAAACAACCCGCCGGCAGAGCCTGGTCCGGAGTTAAGGTATTTATAAGTGCACCATACGGCAAAGTCAACTTTCCAAGCGTGTAATTTCAAAGGTACATTACCAATTGCATGTGCCAGATCAAAGCCTGCCTGCGCGCCCACTTGATGTGCCGCTGCTGTGATTTTTTTAAGGTCCAGTAATTCTCCCGAATAATAATTTACACCACCCAGACAAACCAATGCAAGTTGATCTCCGACCTGTTGAATGGCTTGTATAATACTTTTGCTGTCCAGTCGATCTACGGCAAGAAGACAAAGCTTGGGGTTTAAGCCACGAAGTTTGATCAACGATTCCAAAGCATATAAATCAGAAGAGAATGCATTGGCTTCATATAAAATAACAAAGCGTTTTTTAGTGGGCCTGTAAAAACTCGCCAGTGCTACATGAAGATTGACGGTAAGACTATTCATGACCACTACCTCTGATGCCTTTGCACCACATAGAGGAGCGAGTAACTTACTGAAAGGTTTATGATAATCGATCCACGGATTCTCAGCTTTCCAATGCCCTTTTACCCCCCAGCCAGACCAGTCGCTGCATTCTTGCAACAAGGCGCTCTCAACGCCTTTCGGCATAAGACCGAGTGAATTTCCACAGAAATAAATGCTGTTTTTACCCAGATGTTTGGGATGATGAAACTGTTTTTTAAAAGACTTTAAAACGTCAGCCTTATCCAGCGCCAATGCTTTTTTTAATAAAGCATCAGATGTTTTTGGAGGCGTCATCTTAATTTGATTTTTGAGGAGGTTCCATTACTGTACAGCACGACTTGCAGGTGCGTAATTCTATAGAGTTGTAAAACTTATTCATCACTATGGGTAATTCCTTCACAATATCGGTAAGGTTTATAAACTCATCGTATAATTTATGATTACATTTTTCGCAGAACCATAAAAAGCCATCTTTTTCCCCATCTTTTCTGTTCCTCTCTATGACCAAACCAATAGTATTGGCAGGCCTTTGAGGGCAATGAGGAATTTTTGCCGGCAACAGGAACATATCACCTTCATGTAGAGGAACGTCCACAAAATTTCCTTCTTCCAGGATGCGGATATTAATACTTCCTTCGAGCTGATAAAATAATTCTTCGCTCTCATTGTAGTGAAAATCTTTGCGTGCATTAGGGCCACCTACAACCATGACAATAAAATCGTCATTCCCTTTGTATACCTGTTGGTTACCCACGGGAGGCTTGAGTAAATGCCTGTTCGTTTCGATCCAGGATTTGAGGTTAAATGGTTTCATCATGGTTATAAATTTAGTAAAAGATTGGAACAACGAGTTTTTTTTTCTAAAAGATTGGCATAGCACTTGTTTTAAGATTCCTAACTAAAAACGTAACAAACTTCAACAATTAACATTCTATTAAATGAAAAAATTAACCCACTATATGTCCGTGGCATTATTCGCTAGCGTGACACTTCTGGCCTCTTGCAAGAAAAGTGATAATCCTATTCCTACACCACAATCTCCAGATGCATCATTGACCATTGATGAAAATAATCCTGGAACAACTAATAAAGATTACACCGTATTTACTACCGATTCAAGAAAAGTAATCGAAGTTAGATCAAAAACGGCTAACAATGACATGAAACGCGTTTATGTTTATAAGACGGAAAAATCTAAGGGAGGAACAGCTTCTGCTTATGTTAATGAAAATGTTACCGGCTCTAAACCAGATGATGCGGGTAATCACTACTTTGCTGTTCCTGACGGTGATAAAAATAATTATGCGTTAAAAATCAGCGTCGATATTGACAACGATGAAACGCGCGATCAAGACAAGTATTACTTCTATTTTACAAAGGACAACAATTTTGATGTTAATAATCAAGGCAATAATGTAATTTATGGTCCGGGAACCATCACTTTGATTTATGATTCTAAATTGACACATTCTACCAAAGAACAAAAATTATACAGCATTTGCAATGCTGATCAGGATGCCGCGTTTGATTTAACGTCATTTAATAAAGTAAGTACTTCTTTAAATGGTAGCAGCCAAATTCAGATCGGCACCGGCGCTGATTTAATAAATCAAGGTAACCAAGGCGATGTAGCAACTTGCACATCTTTCAGAAAAGGCTGGGATAGACAAAATGGTACAACCTTTAAGAAAGCAAGCAGTGGCTTCGGTTATGATAATGCCACCCACAATAACTTAGAAACAGAATTCAATAGCGGCATTAACTTTTCACCTAATGCAGTAGACAATGTTGCTTTAGGAGACCTCTACATTGCTAAACTCAGAGGGGAAAACAACTATGCCATTATAAAAATCACTGGTATTACAGAAGGAACCAACAATTACATCGAATTTAGTGCGAAAAGAAAGTAATTTAATAAGACACATGAACCAGGGATCCGTAAAGGTTTCCTGGTTCATGTGATAATTTTTACATAAAAAAATTAGTATCGTTTTATAATTCATTTTCTATCCCTATATTTTGAATCGCTTTTAAATTTTAAACTTTAAAACAACTAATATGAAAAAACTAATGAAATTTGCTTCTATGATTTTAATGGGAGCAGCCGTATTGTCTTCTTGTAAAAAGTCTGAGGACCCCACACCGGATGCTAATCCAAATGCGAAAGTATTCGAAACAAAAATGTATGCTACAAATTATGGAAGCACAACCGATGCTATAGTCGTAGGTACAGTAAGCACCGCTGACAATACAGTAAAATTGAGATTGAATGTTAATCATTCTGGTTCAAACAATTTGAATAAAATTTATATTACTAAGACAGTTGATAACGGTACAGCGGCTCCTTTAGAATACATAGGAAGCATTACCAATTCAGCTGGCACATTTGCCGGAAGTAATTCTACTTATACATTAGATGTCCCGTCTGGTACTAAAAGCTTTGTATTGGATATACCTGTATCAGTTAGAACATCAGCTTTGCCTACTGCAACAGATGTATACAGTATTTGGTTAACAGATGGAACAGGTGGATTCGACAAACCAACTAAAAACAGAGTATTGGGTATTGCTACCATTACATTGAAATATTCTGCCACAGGAACATCTACAACTTTTACTAACTTCACTGGCACGGTTGGAGATCAGCAGGCTGTAGAACCAAGTTATATTGTAACATCAGGTCAGGGTAATGTTATGACTCAGATAGACTACAGAGACAATACGAATGGTCAAAATGCGAAAAGTGTAGACATTAGCTTTGCTTCATTAGACGCTACAGGAGCAGCACTTGGAACCAATCCTTATTTAATTTCACCAAGCATCAGAACTTCTGTAGGATTCAATCCAGTGAACGAGCCAAATGCTGCGAATACAAACTTAACATATTTTGCACCTTGGTCAGGAACTGCCTTTGCTAGCGTAACAGCTACTGATTTGTCTACTATTTCGGCTTCAGCTACAAAAGTAGCCATCAGTGCAAATTCTACTTATGCTTTTGTTACTTCAGCGGGAAAGAAAGGCTTGATTCAAGTGGGTACAATTACAACTTCTGGAACAAACGGAAAGAAATTTAGCTTTACTGTAAAAGTATTGAACTAGTCTTTAATATTTTGATTTAAGAAAAGGCCATGATTATCATGGCCTTTTTTGTTTTTTTTGTAAGTTGTACCAATGATAGTTATAAAAAGATTTCTTCCCTTATTCTTTGCTATATCTTTTATAGTTATTGTAGCATCTTCCTGTGTCTCCAAATATCAAGTGCCCGATGCACATCCGAATGCAAAAATTTACTCTATCGTAATCAACAAGCTCAACGGTGGCAATACTGCCGGCGCCATTGTTGTAGATTCAGTACAAGGCGGTAGTGAAGTAGTGAAATTAAGTATAAATGTAGATGCCACGGACACAAAAGCTGCTCAATACATTTACATTGTGTATGCCACAGACAACGGAGCATTTTTGCCTTTACCTGTTCCTACCACCATTAATGAATTCGGGACTTTTGAAGGAGGGAATTCAAGTACCTATTCGTTGAAAGTACCGGCAGTCACTATATTTACAATAGATGTATTTGTAAGCGTTCGCAATATGACTACAGCAACAAATGATGTGTACAAGATATGGATCACTGACAGCATCGGATCATTTGCAAGGCCGACTTATAGAAGAATATTAGGTACATCAACCATTAATTTACGCTATAAACCAGCATCGCTTCGTGATACATATACTCTTAACACGATTTATGCCGGCAGTCAATCCTCAAGAAATTACGGCAGCTTTATAGCTACAGCCACTCAGATTGTCGCTATGGATTCCACCGCGTATGCACAGTCTCCGAAATCAGCTGATATCAGTATGGTGACGCTCTCTGCTGGGAAAAAAGACAATAACAGTGCAAGTCTCTGGCTCTATTCTCCGGCAGATATTACACAAGCTAATCCTGCAGTAAGTGGACAAACTGATTTTGTATTACCGACATTTGAAACGCCTAACACTACTTATTTCGATGTGTATTCCGGAGCCACTTTGTTTGACAGTGTGAAGACCACAACGCTTCTTGCCTTGCCTACTCCTACAAATAAGAGTATACAGGTATCAACGGGTGGAGTGTATGTTTTTCAAACGCAGACAGGAAAAAAAGGATTGATTAGAGTGAACTCTACAGCTGTCGCAACGAGCAGTGGCGGTATAGGTTCTACTACTGGTCAAAATGCCAGTGTGTCTATAAAGGTTTTAAATTAAGAATGTTTGTTGGTTTCACGGCCAAATTTTTCATTGGCCTTTTGCTGGATGATGTCTTGAACAGGTCGTTTTTCAATTTTGCTTTCCAGCCAGGAAATGATGTCAAAGTAAATGAAAGCGCGCTTCTCATAAGCACTGTTGACCAGCAGCAACATTTGAGATTTCAGTTTTTCAAAACGTCCCATCAAATCTTCTTCTTCTACTTCAGTACTTAAGTTTTTCAGGAAATTCAAAATAAATTTTTGGAACAAGTGCAAATCTTCTTTCTTCAATAAGAAACGATAAGTGGAAATGATGTAGTGATTGATGATGTCATAGTTTCCTAGTTCGTAGTGACAAATCAAATTGATGATACGCGCGAAAGAGTGAATGTCTTCCCTGATATCCACGACCGGTTGATTCACAATTCGATTAAGCCACTTGATCGTCATTTTATAATTACTGGCGCCTAGGTACATACAAGCGATCTTGTATGTCAGTACCAGCGAAGAGTGCAAGTCTAAGAGATTAATCAGTTCATTCAATTCCTTTTGGTGTTCATCCACTACTTTCGTCAAGCCTTCATCGAATCGTCCTGTCATGAAATAACGATTGATCTCGTGCATGTAGTAGTATTTGAGTAGCGTGATCCGCATGCTCTCATTGATATGAAAAGAGGGATTGCGACTGATGGAATGTAGTTTGCGATTGGTTTGCACAAATTCTACATAGCGGAACAAGCGGTGTTCAACGATCAGCAATTGATTCAATGCTTTGATGTAAGCTTCCAGTGAAGAGTTGATGATGTGAGGATTTTCATCAAACAACTGCACGAGTTTGTGTGCGAAAAGATATCCGTTTTCAAAATCTTGAGTAAAGAGAAAATAACCGGCAAACAAACGGTACAAGTGAATTTTCTCGCTCAATGACAGGTCTTCTTCTTTGTAAGCGGGCAGGTTGCTGTAGAAATACTCTTTTACTCGTGTATAATCCTGCTCGTCACGAATGAAGCCTAAGCGAGTGTAGAAAGAGTTAAGCTTGATAGATAAGTTGGCAAATGTCTGTATATTATTAATGCGTTGACTCAACACCCGTACATCCGCAATCAATGCATCCACGCGTTCTTCCAGGTCAGGCCCGATCGTTTGCAATAAGACACCGCGTTCCATTTTCAGGATCTCAAGTTGTTGTTCTAAGTTTTCTTGTAACGTGGCGAGCTTTCGCGCTTTCTTTAATGTAGCAAGCCCTTGCGCATAAAGCCTGCGTTCAAATAGAATTTGAGCAAAATCAATTTGTTCCCTGATTTGTAAATCGATGATTTTTGGAGAATTGTACAAGCGTAAGGCTTGAAGAATCTTCTGGTACAGATAGGCTTTCTGATTGGCCAGTTGCTCTGCTTTGAGTTCAGGAACTTGCTTCAGTAATTTGCTCTCGTCGTATTCCAATACTTTGTTCAGGTGATTAAAAAGTTTTACTACTTTCTTATCGTCAGCACTGCCAGAATTTCCGATCAACAAGGAAAAGTACCGCTTTTCATTTTTACTAAGCGAATGAATCAATTCGTAAACAGGTATGTTTTTGTTTTTTGACACCGTAATTTTTATAGTTTTACTACACTGTTATTCAGTTGTTTAAATATACTAATTAGTTCTATAAAACCGTATATACTACTCTTATTGTATTTTAGCTTAGCCTTCGTATTGTTTTTATATGTAAATAATTGATTAATAGTGTTTCATGTTATTTTAAAATAGATAGAAAACGTATATAAACAAAAAAATACCCTATGAATGCATTGAAACTCGCATATATTTGTTTCATAACAATTTAAAAGAAATGTCTTCAGCAGTTAAAATGAATGGTGCAGCAGCTTTGGTCAAATGCTTAGAAAGCATGGGCGTAGAATATGTCTTTGGATATATTGGAGGTGCTGTGTTACCGATATTCGATGCGCTGTATGATTCTTCTATCAAATTGATTATCACGCGTCACGAACAAGGTGCCACACACATGGCAGATGGTTACGCCCGTGTAACTGGTAAACCAGGTGTGGTGTTGGTCACCAGCGGTCCTGGTGCAACCAATGCGGTAACTGGTATGTTGACGGCTCAAATGGATTCCATTCCAATGATCGTATTGACAGGTCAAACGATCACTCCCTTGTTAGGAATGGATGCTTTCCAGGAAGCGGATACATTTGGACTTAGTCTTCCGGTAGTAAAGCACAATTACTTAGTGCGTAATACTTCTGATATTCCTCGCATTGTACGTGAAGCATTTATGATCAGTGCCACCGGCAGACCGGGACCTGTATTGATAGATCTTCCGAAAGATATTACTTCTGCTCCTTTCAACGGAGATTTTGAAGCGAAGCCTTATACACCGGGTTATGTAGCTCATAGACCAGTGGATAAAGAGTCGGTAGAAAAATTAGCAGAATACTTAAATGCTTCTCAAAAGCCTCTATTGTTGGTAGGTCATGGAGCAATGATTGCCGGCGCTTCGAAAGAAGTGATGGAGTTGGCAACAAAAATGAATGCAGCAGTAACCAATACTTTATTGGGCAAAGGATGTTTTCCTGAAAGCCATGAATTGTCATTGGGTATGCTGGGTATGCACGGTACAGCGTATGCAAACAAAGCGGTGCTGGAATGTGACTTGATCATTTCAATCGGCTCTCGCTGGGACGATAGAATAAATGGTAATCCTAAAAAGTTCGCTCCGCAAGCGAAGAAATTACATATAGACATTGATCCCGCAGAGATCGGGAAAATAGTAATCCCTGATGCTTACGCAATCGGCGATGCAAAGGAAGTACTGCAAGCCTTGTTGCCATTGATTCAACCAAAAGACGGCAAACAGTGGATCAGTCGTACGAACGAATTCAAGAAAAACTTTCCGTTGCATTATCAAAAAACTAATCCATTGCGTGCACAATACGTGATCGACGAAATTTACCGCTTGTCAGAAGGTAAAGGCATTGTAACAACAGACGTTGGTCAGCACCAGATGTGGGCGGCGCAATTTTACTTAAGTGATAAAGCAGATACCTGGTTGTCATCTGGCGGTGCTGGTACAATGGGCTTTGGATTCCCTGCAGCATTGGGTGCTCAGTTGGGCAAACCAAATGATTTGGTAATCGCCATAGTGGGTGACGGTGGTTTTCAAATGACTCTAGCGGAATTGTCAACAGCCGCTATTCACAAATTACCTGTTAAAATATTGGTCATTGACAACAAGTACCTCGGTATGGTACGTCAGTGGCAGGAGTTATTTTTAGATTCCCGTTATTCTGGTATTGACCTGGAAGGCAATCCTGATTTTGTCAAATTAGGTGAAGCTTATGGTGTGAAAGGATTTCACGTGGACAAAGTAGAAAATCTGGAATCTGTATTAAAAGCCGCTTTAGCCTACAATGATGGCCCTTGTGTCATTCATGCAGAAGTAGTGAAAGAAGACAATGTTTACCCAATGGTTCCAGCTGGCCAGTCTCTGGAAAATATGATTCTCGAGCCTCCAACGGTAAAAATGGAAATGCCGGAAGGCAGCACATAACAGTCTTGAGTTATAAGTATGGATTAAGGAGAAATGGGTTTCTCTGTCACCATAACTTTGGATTTATAACGAGTAGAAAAAATTTACCTTTCAGAATAAAAAAGTAAGCGTATGAAAAACATTCATTTTGTAGCAGAAATCATCCAAACTCAAGGCGTATTGTTAAGAGCAGGATTGGTATTGGAACGCAGAGGGTTTGTATTAGAAGCTTTGGAAACGTTTGAATCTCAAGGCAGAACTTTTCTTAACATCCGTGTTAAAGGAGAAGAAGCGAAGAAAGATCAAGCTATCAAACAATTGGCAAAACTCATTGATTTGATTTCTATACAAGAAGCAACCGGCTTGGAACTAGAGAACTTCGAAAAGGAGTTTCAGCCGATTACAATGCTTGCATAAGTAAAAAACAGATTTCATAGAAGCCTGTCGTTCACATTCCTTAAATTAGGGGCGTGAAAAGACAGGCTTTATTTTTTATTTTTTGTACACAGGTACTTTTGTCCAGTATATCGTACGGACAGCGTGTAGCTATTGTGTTAAGCGGAGGTGGTGCAAAAGGGTTGGCTTACATCGGTGCATTGAAAGCATTAGAAGAAAATGGAATTCCAATTGACTACATTGTTGGCACCTCTATGGGCGGACTTGTCGGCGGATTTTATGCAGCAGGATACAGCCCTCGCGAAATGGAAGAACTAGTAGTGTCGCAGCGTTTTCAAAATTGGGTGAAAGGAGAGTTGGAAGAAGGAGATAAAGTCAGAATTTTTCAGGAAGATAGAGATCCTTCGATTGTAAATTTTCGCGTTGGATTTGATACGGTTTCTTCTACCAGTATCAAAGCGAATACGCTGATTAAAGACCATTGTTTGCGACTGGCTTTGATGGATGAATTGTCTAAAGCTTCAGCGAAAGCGAATAATAATTTTGATAGTTTGGTAATACCTTTTCGCTGCATCACGGCGGAAATTTTTATGCAAAAGGAGTACATCATCAGTAAAGGGAATCTCAACGAAGCCCTTCGGGCAACGATGGCTGTACCGCTTTTCTTTTCTCCGCAAAAAATTGATTCCGTTTATCTTTTTGATGGAGGTTTATACAATAACTTTCCGGTAAAAACGGCCAAAGAAATTTTCAAACCGGATGTCGTGTTAGGTTTTAATGTATCAGATAAAGTATTCAGCGATTATCCTTATAAAGATGCAGATCGTTTTGTAGACACACGCTTGCTGAGTTATTTGTTGTTGTCCAGAAGTGATACGATCCAACTGGATTCTAATGACGTTTATATTCAGCCGAATCTCGGATCCTTTGGTTCTATGGAGTTTTCTGAAGCACAGGGGTTGATTGATGCAGGGTACAAAAGTACCATGGCAAAAATGCCCCGGATCAAAGCGGCCATTACCGAGCGAAGAGACAGTCTTTATTATGGCACAAGAAGGGCAGCGTTTCTAAAAGAAGAAAAAGAGTATGTTATTGACCATGTAGAGGTAAGAGGATTTAAAAATGCAGGAGAATTAGATAAGTTTTTCAAGCCGGATACTTCGGGTAATTATTCGATGAAATCCATTCGTAACGGTTATTTTATTCTGGAGCAATCTACTTCTTACGATCATTTTGCTCCTTCACTTTCTTACAATAAAAAAACATCTACCTATCAGTTTCACCTTAACCTGAAGCACAACAACGATCTTAAAATTGGTTTGGGTGGCGTGATCTCTAACCGTCCGATCAGTTATTTGTTTCTTAGTTTGGAGAAAGATTTATTTTTCAGGAGAAGACACAACTTCTATTCCAACGGTTACATTGGTGTGTTTTATATTTCTAATCATACACGTGCACGCATTTATTTTCATACCTACCGTACAACATTTTTAGAAACATCTTTCACCTATAACAAATGGGATTATTATCAAACAAGTAATTTATTATTACTGCGTACAGAGAATCAGTCTGTGTTGAAGCAAAATGAAATCAATGCTAAAGTCAGTTTGCGTAAAGCGGTGCGTAAAAAAGGGATTGCGGGCATCAGTGCAGCATACATTGGTTCTGAATGTAATTATAGTATCATCTCTGCTTTGAACCAGGGCGACACATTGAGTTACTCTAAGATCCATTTGTTTCAGGGGCGTATAGAGTATGAAAATAGTAAAACCAATCGTATTCAATATGCATCGAGCGGTTATTTTTTCAATATCGATTTGAATTATTATGCTGGTGTTGAACGCTTCGAACCGGGAACATTGGAAAAGCAAATCAGTGGAATAAATTGGGAAAAAGGACACAAGGAAGAAATAGGAAGAACCTGGGTAGCGCTGCAAATCAAGCTGGGTAAGTATTTTCGTTTGCATAAAAGATATTCAGTGGGAATATTTTCGAAGAATTACTTTTCTACCCAACCGTTGTTTTTCAATCATAAAGCATCAGCGTTTTATGCCAAGCCATTCATACCTATCATGGATAGTTATACCTTATACTACGAAGACTTCAGGTCATCTAATTTTATAGCAGGAGGATTGGTGAACATATTTACGTTGAGAAAGAATTTAGATTTTCGGGCGGAGATACATCCTTTTTACAATCTTAGTCCGGTTGATTTCAACGCTTCATCGGGCGGCGTGGGGGTCGACAAGCAATATTTTAATAGTACTCCAGAGTTTCGTTTTATAGCTGCGGGAGGATTTGTGTATCACTTTGTATTGGGTCCAATTGCTGTACAGGGCACTTACTATGACACTGAAGCACTGGGAAAATCCAAATTTGGATTTGTAGTACACGCCGGATTTTTGTTGCGGAACAAACGTTGGGATGATTAAATCAAAATATAGCGTAATGGCATACAGACAGGAAAAAGTAATTTTAGTAACGGGAGGAAGCTCAGGAATCGGCAAGTCTATTTGTCAATACTTAACTTCCAAAGGGTTCAAAGTGTATGGCACAAGTCGCAAAGCACAAGAAGACTTGGGTTTCCCTTTGTTATCCATTGATGTTACCGATGATGAGTCTGTCAAGCTTGGCGTTGAAGAGTTGCTCAGGAGAGAAGGACGCATAGATGTGTTGATTAATAATGCAGGAATAGGCATGATGGGTGCGGTGGAAGACAGCATTCCAAAGGACAGTTTAAAGGTTTTCGAAACAAACGTCTTTGGTCCGCTGCGTATGATGCAAACGGTATTGCCTACTATGCGTGCGCAAAAATCAGGGCTTATAATCAACATTGGAAGCATTGCCGGATATATGGGTTTGCCTTATCGTAGCATATACAGCGCAACTAAAGCTTCATTGGGCATGATTACGGAAGCACTTAGAATGGAACTGAAGCCTTATAACGTGAAAGCCTGCGTGCTTGATCCGGGGGATTACAGCACCAGCATTGCACAGCACAGACAAGTCAACATTCCTGAACAGTCACCGTACAGATCAAGTGTTGTTGCATTGGAAAAGATGATTGACGAAGAGGTACACAGTTCTTCAGATCCTATGGAAGTAGCCTTGCTGATCGAAAAAATAATCAGTATACCTGAACCAAAAGTGCGTTACATATCCGGCAAGTTCAAACAAAAACTATCTGTAGCGATCAAGCATTGGATCGGCGGTAAATTTTTTGAAAATATATTAGTGAAGCATTACAAGTTATAAGTTCTTGAAAGCAAAAGTCTACTCTTTTCTCTCGAATCTTATAAAAGACGCCTTCCGCGTCTACTTGGACTTATTAAAGATCATGATCCCGGTCAGTGTTGGTGTGCGCTTGCTGCAGCAAACGAATGTTATAGATATACTAGGTGATTGGTTTGGCCCTCTGGCGGTTGCGCTGGGTCTGCCTACCGGTGCAGCTATAGTATGGGTAAACACATTACTTACAAACATGTACGGTGGAATGATCACTTTTCATTCACTGAATTTGGGTCAAACCATGAGCGTTGCGCAAGTAACAGTATTGGCGCAATTGATGTTAGTAGCACATACTTTTCCAATAGAACTTTCAGTGGCCCGCAAAGCAGGTGTTCCTCTGTTCTCTATGTTTGCCTGGCGCTTTGTGATGGCCATTCTGTCGGCCTGGATGCTTTATCTCTTGCTCTCTTCTTTTCATGTATTGAATGAATCTGTTGCATTGCCGGAAGCCATGGCTTTGCCTGGAACTGCAAATGATAGCTGGGGTATGTGGTTGTGGAATGAAGTGCAGCGATACATCATGGTTTTCTTCGTGGTCTTTGCCTTGATGGCTGTGATGCGTGTGCTGAAAGCTTCCGGTTTCATTGATGCGTTTAGCAAGTCTTTGCGTCCGGTCATGCGCTGGCTGGGCATACACGAGTCGGTAATACCGATTACAGTAGTAGGGATGACATTGGGGATTTTGTATGGTGGGGCTTTGATGATTGAAGAAACACGCAAACATAACCTGGCGTCTAAAGATGTATTTTACGCGTTTTGTTTAATGGGGATTTGTCACAGCATCATCGAAGACAGTTTGCTGATGATGACATTAGGCGCCAATGGTTATGTGGTTTTTTTATACCGACCGGTTTGCGCACTTCTGACCTTATTTGTTGTCGTTCGTTTGTTCAATTTATTTCCCCCGCAATTTTCAAAATGGATCATGCAGAGGAAATAGAGTTTCATATTCGTGAACAGTCAGTTGTTGCCCGTGCAGCAGCGTTTTTTTTAAAAGGACAAAAGGTAGCCATTGTCATCGGTCGCACCATTCATCTGCATGGCGCAAAGAAAGCCGAGTTGTTGGAAACGGCAACCTGGTTGAGGCATGAACTCCTGCATATTCAGCAATACCGCCAGCATGGCATATTTTTGTTTTTAATAAAATACGCCTGGGAAAGTCTTCAAAAAGGGTATTGGAATAACTGTTATGAAATCGAAGCCAGAGGAGTCGAAGACCTAAAGGATTTTGAAAAAAAATTTAAAGTGGTTAGCCGAAGGAGGAGCGGATGACTACAACTAACCACTGGTAACTACTTGCTAAATCTTTCGAAATTAGAGAAGAAAAATCCTGCTTCAATCAGTGCATTCTCATCGGAGTCAGAACCGTGAATGGCGTTGTACTCTAAAGATTTTGCATACAGTTTACGGATTGTACCGGCATCTGCATTTTCAGGATTGGTGCTTCCAATTAAAGTACGGAAGTCGACAACTGCATTAGTTTTCTTTAAAACAGCTGCAATAATTTTCCCCGAAGACATAAAATCCACAAGCATCTTGTAAAAAGGCCTGTCTGCATGTATTTCATAAAACTGTGAAGCGTAAACATCAGATAACCGAGCCATTTTTAGGGCTACGATTTCGAATCCTGCTTCTTCAATTTGCTTCAGGATGGCTCCTGAGTTGCCAGCTGCAACAGCATCCGGCTTGATCATGGTAAAGGTTAGTGTTCCTGTCATTTTTTCTAATTTTGTGGCAAATTAAAAAGATTTCAGAATTATATTCATAAATTGTGTTCGAAACAGAGATAAAACAATCTGGCGAAGCCACAAAGCTTTTTTGAAACCTCTGTTATTGTATTAATTATCAGGCAGCATGCAGGATTTGTCCGAGCTTGGCCAATTATTGGCTACTCCCAAGAAAATCATCATTACTACTCACCAAAAACCCGATGCGGATGCACTGGGCTCCTCTTTGGCGTGGTGTCGCTATTTGATGAAGAAAGGGCACACCGCTACCGTCATCACACCTACGGATTACCCGCAGTTTTTGGAATGGATGCAGGGCAATGACGACGTGATCATATTCAGCGACAAGACAGAGGCAGAATCCTCAGCATTAATCAAGGAAGCAGATGTTATTTGTTGCCTTGATTTCAATGTGTTGGCTAGAATTGGAGCTTTAGGAGAGTTGGTAAAAAACTCTCCCGCTAAGAAAGTGCTCATTGATCACCACCTGGCACCAGAAAATTTTGCAGATTTTGTTTTTTCAGATACGAAAGCGGCAGCTACAGCCGTTTTGATTTACGATTTGATTGTCGGTTTAGGAGATAAAGCCTTTCTTGATATTTACATTGCGGAATGCATTTATGCCGGGATCATGACAGATACCGGGTCTTTCAGATATCCTTCCGCAGACCGCAGAGTGCATTTGATTGTGGCCGACCTGATGTTATTTAACCTGGATAACGCCAGAATACATCGTTTGATCTTTGATACAAGTACAGAAGAGCGGTTAAGATTCCTGGGCTATGCTTTGTCTGAAAGATTGTATGTGTTGAATGAATATTACACAGCATTCTTCACTATTTCAGCAAAAGACCTGGAGCGCTTTCATTCTCAAACCGGAGATACGGAAGGATTGGTAAACTATGCACTTTCTATGGAAGGCATTGTATTGGCCATATTGCTGATCGAACGCGAAGACGGTGTGAAATTATCGTTTCGCTCCAAAGGAGAATTTTCTGTGAGTGAATTTGCCCGCAGACATTTCGACGGTGGAGGACATCGCAATGCAGCCGGCGGTAATTCGGATGTTGGTTTTTCAGAAACGGTAAAAAGATTAATGGATATTTTGCCCACGTATAAAGAACAATTATTAGAAAATTATAGAAAGGAAAAATTTGTATGTTAAAAAAAACCTCAATTATCATTGCCATTTTTTGTACAGCATTCACGCTGACTTCATGTGACTCTAACAAAAGCACCCCTAACGGACTAAAATATACCATCCTTAAAGACTCAGCAGGAGCTACAGGAGAGTTAGAAGGTTTTGTTATGTTTGATTACATGATCAAAACATCAAAAGATTCTTTGCTGTTTAGTTCTTTCGAATCAGGCCAGCCCGTTCCATCTCCAATCACTGCACCAACCTACAAAGGATGTATCTTTGAAGCCTTCCAGGTTCTTTCAGAAGGAGACAGTGCACGTTTCATCGTGCAAGCCGATTCTTTTTTCTTAAAGACGATGGGCGGAGACAAAATGCCTGAAAAAGTAGACCCGAAAGATCAGTTGAATTTTACGATCAAAGTGCGCAAACTTTACAGCAAAGCGCAGGTAGCAGAGGAAAAAAAGAAGTCAGATCAGCAGAACCAACAAAGCATGCAAATGGGGATACAGCAGCTGAAAACAGATTCTACCATCATTGCACAATACTTAGCTAAAAACAATATTAAGACTCAAAGAACACCACAAGGCGTACACCTTGATTTTAAGAAAGTCAACAAGCAAGGCATTAACCTGATCAAAGGAGATTCTGTACAGGTTAATTATGTATTGAGATTGTTGGATGGAACGGAAATTGAAAACTCTAAAGGACAACCTTTCACGTTGGCATTGGGCTACGGACAAGTGATTCCAGGATGGGAAGAAGCTTTATTGCAAATGAAAAAAGGAGAAAAAGCAGTGGTATATGTACCAAGTTCACTGGCTTATGGAGAACGCGGCAACCGTGGTATTGCTCCCAATACCATATTGGTATTTGAAATCGAAGTATTAGACTAAACCAAACAATACAGCTATCATGAAAACACTTTTTATTTTCCTTGCACTTTGTATGCCTGTTATGGCCATGGCTCAGACGGCGAAACAATACAAGAAGGTTCCGGAAACCGGATTGCAATACCATTTCTTCAAAGATGTTAAAGGGACAAATGCTACTCCTGATAATGTGATTAAAGTAAATTTTAGAATGTACACCTCCACAGATTCTTTGCTAAGAGACACGTGGAAGGAATCTGGTGCCATTACAGCCTACGCTCAAAAGTCAGCCTATAAAGGAAGTTTGGAAGAAGCATTTCTATTGATGTCTGCCGGCGACAGTGCCGCATTTTTGCTAAGTGCAGATTCCATGTTTGAAAAAGCTATCCGCGCTCCAATGCCTGAATTCATTAAGAAAGGAAGTAATTTCCGATTCATTGTCAAAATGGAAGGTATTTATACCAAAACAGAATACGAAGAATTGGTGAAGAAAGAGGAAGCCGCACTGGTAGGCAAAGAAGACAAAACCATTCAGGACTACATGACGAAAAACAATCTGAAAGGAGTGAAACAACCTTCAGGTTTATATTATGTACAAACACAGCCAGGCACAGGTACAAGAGCGGAAGCTGGGAAGTCAGTAACCGTGCATTACACGGGCAAATTATTAGATGGTACTAAGTTTGACAGTTCGGTTGATAGAAATGCCCCGTTTGATTTTGCATTGGGTCAAGGCCAGGTGATCAAAGGATGGGATGAAGGAATTGCTTTGATGAGTATAGGAGAAAAAGGATTGCTGTTGATTCCTTCTGCATTGGGGTATGGTACCCGTGGCGCTGGCGCTTCTATTCCTCCAAACAGTATCCTGGTATTTGAAGTAGAATTATTGGGTGTTAAATAAGCACATATGAATAAGCTTTTATTTTGTCTGTTGTTGATGGGTTTATCGTTAGGATATGCGCAGGCGCAGTATGACACATTGAAAACACCGTCTGGAATAAAGTATGTGGTTTTTAAAAAAGGCACAGGCACACAACAACCGGTAAAAGGTCAAAAAGTAAAAGTAAAATACATCGGGAAATTGCCTAATGGAAAAAGATTTGATCCTCCAAAGGGACCTGCAGCCGATTTCCAATTTAAGATTGGTGCCGGTGAGGTAATTCCTGGTTGGGATGAAGGTGTTTTATTGATGCATGTCGGGGAAATCGGATTTTTATTCGTTCCTCCTAGCCTGGCTTACGGAGCCAGAGGCGTTCCGGACGAAGACAGTCCTGGTCAATACATCATCCCGCTGAATACGGAGTTGATGTTTGAGATTGAGTTGGTAAATATAAAGTAAAGCGGTCAGTTGTCAGTGATCAGAATAAGGCCTCAGGATGAATGAGGCCTTATTTATTTAGAGAAACAAAAAGCTATTAAATGAATCTGTTTTTCTTAAAAGATCTGTTTACTAATAAATCTGTTCAGGTATTTAATGCAGAAAGCCATTCGTCTAGTTTACCAGATAATTGGAAAACCCAAAGGAAATTATTTGCAGACGCTACTATACTAGAATTTTTTAATTTAGCGGAGGTAGCAGGCTTAATTCAAGTATGTTCTTACAGCCATTCCGATCAGCAGCATCGCATTAATCTTGAAGATGAATTAGTCAAAGCGAATGAATATGCAAAGGCGAAATTATACAAGATTGGGAGAATGACGCTGTTTTTTTTACTAAGAGAACTTCGAACAGGCATTGAGGTATTCATTTATTTTCGGAAGACAAAATCGAAAATTTATATCACGTTCGCAACTAATCATAGCGACAATCGCGTGAAAGCTGATGAGGATTGGAACGCTGTAATTAATATTCCAGGCACCTTAAGGATTAAATAAAGTGTAATAAAAAAGCCTCACGATTTCGAGAGGCTTTTTTATTACACTTTATTTTTAAACTGATCACAGACAACCGTCTACAGACCACTTCTTTTATCCATTCATAGATATAAGAAACTCGTTGTTATCTTTCGTCTTCGACATTCTGTCAATTAAGAATTCCATGGCTTCGCTGGAGTTCATGTCAGACATGTATTTACGAAGGATCCATACGCGGGCCAATTCGTCTTTGTCCATCAACAAGTCTTCGCGACGCGTACCGGATGAAGGAACA
>JACMQM010000180.1 GCA_014376985.1 Cytophagaceae bacterium
GGAGAATCCGTCCACGTTTCAACTGCACAATCAATAGATCATTACGCAAGTGAAATCCGGACTGTTGATGATCGATCAGTAGGCGGCTCATGAGCGGATTTTGCAGGAACGTTTGATAAAAAATCTTCGCAACAAAAACGGAGCATCGCAACAATCGTTGTTCCCTCAGCAATTGGAACTGACACCTGCCGACTTCACCCTTATGTTGAGCATCGAACAGGAACTCAATGCCTTGGGTTTTATGTTTAGTGTATTCGGAACACATACCATCCAACTGAACGGTACGCCATCTGAAGTGACGGAGGGGCAGGAAAAAGAAATCTTTGAAGGTTTATTGGAACAGTTCAAACATTTCAAATCAGAATTAAAACTGGATACCACAGAAACACTGGCCCGTTCGCTGGCCAAACGTTCTTGCATGAAAACAGGGCACCCCTTGGCACTTGCTGAAATGAACGCCATCATCGGACAACTCTTCTCTTGCGAGAATTCAAGGTACACGCCATCAGGAAAAGCAACGATGGTCTTGCTTGATCTGGATAAAGTTTCTCAATTGTTTTTATAAGTTTATTATGAACTTCCGCATCACACCTGCTGTAAAAAATCTATTGCTTATCAATTTCGGGGTGTATGTGCTTGCCGTATTCATCTATTACCAATACCAGGTAAATATCAACGATTACCTGGGATTACATTCCTTCTTTTCAAAAAGTTTCCAAGTCTACCAGTTCGTCACCTATATGTTTATGCATGAATTTGTAAGAGACGGACAACTTGTTTTTGGTCACGTGTTTTTCAATATGCTGGCCTTATTTTTTTTGGGACCAATCCTTGAAAGCCGCTGGGGAAGTAAACGTTTTATTTTCTTTTACTTATTCACCGGTTTAGGAGCAGGATTATCTTATTGGGCAGTGAACGCTTACGAAGTGTATCAGTTAAGAGAAGCGGTGAGTTATTACTTAGAACATCCAAGCCCGGGTGAATTTGCAAAATTAGTGACAGGTTTTAACCGTGGCTTATACCGCTACTGGCTGGAGAGCGAACAGATCTTAGAAATTTTCGATGAATATCCTCAGAACATCGAAGCCATTGCCTGGTCAAAAACAAAGGCTATGGAAATTTATGAAGCGTCGACGTGGTTCTCTATGGTTGGGGCTTCCGGATGTGTATACGGTGTATTAATGGGCGCAGGTCTGATATTCCCTAATACAGAGGTCATGCTGTTGTTTATTCCTATTCCTGTAAAAATTAAATACATTGCCATAGGATTAGGAGTAATGGAATTGTATCATCAAGTAAAAGATGCTCCTAACGATCAGGTGGCTCACTTTGCACATCTGGCTGGAATGGCATTTGCTTATATACTCATCCGTTACTGGAACAGACGGCGGGACGTTTTTTATTGATAAACTATGGATATAGTAAACGACATCAAAGAACAATTTCAAAAACCCAATAATGCATTGATCAAAATCATATTGATCAATTTGTTTATATACCTTATCGACTGTATTTTATTTATTACAAGTGAATGGAGCCGTAATCCTTTTATTTTTGAATGGGTCTACGGCGAACAAGCTTTGCCAAGTGACTGGAACGCTTTCTTCCATCATCCATGGACAGCAATCACTTATTTCTTCAGTCATCAAATTCCATTGCCCTTTCACATATTGTTTAATATGATGGGGCTGTATTGGTTTGGCTATATCGTCCAAGATCTAGTAGGAAGCAGAAGACTGATTTCTCTTTACGTATTGGGAGGATTAGTTGCCGGTCTTATTTACATGCTGGTCATCAATTACATTCCTTACTTCCAACATCCGGGCACATTAATCGGTGCATCAGGCAGTGTATTGGCCATCGTAGTAGGAGCGGCAACGATTTCACCATCTTATCGTTTTCATTTGATTCTAATCGGTCCTGTAAAAATTTCTTATCTCGCTTTAGTCTATGTATTCTTATCCTACATTGGGACAGTAGGCGATAATGCAGGCGGGAATATAGCTCACTTGGGTGGTGCATTATTTGGTTTTATATTTATCACCTTACTCCGTCAGGGAACAGACTTAGGCAAGTTACTCTTCACTCCGTGGAATTTAATCCGAGGTATTTTCGATAAGAGTGCACGCATTAAAGTTTCTTATAAAAATAATGGTAATGGTTCAGGCAAACTGCAGCAAGCTGAGATTGATGCCATTTTGGATAAAATTCATAAGTCAGGATATGAAAGCCTGAACAAAGAAGAAAAAAGAAAATTGTTTGACGCGAGCAAACAGTAATCAGACGTTCGCGTGAGGGATAAGAACGAAAAGCCCACAGCGAGGTATAAGGTTTGACTAAGCACTGAACTTAACCGAGCGAGGACTTGTAGTGGATAGCCCGGCCCGCAGGGACACGCCCAAATAGACACCGATACTATTAATTAACTATACGTTTAACCCATTATATATTTAGATTTAAATCAAATATTTATGCCGATAGAATTGCAGAACATTCTCAACGAAGAAAAAGACGGTATACTTTACGTGACCATCAACAGACCTGACAAGTTGAATGCCTTGAACCGCAAAACCATTGAAGAGCTCGATAGTGTATTTACGTTCGCAGAACAATTACATACCGTGCGCGCTGTCATCCTTACGGGTACGGGCAATAAAGCCTTCGTTGCAGGAGCTGACATTTCAGAATTTGCATCTTTCACCGATGAAGAGGCGATGAATTTATCTTTGTTCGGACAAGCTGTTTTTAGTAAAATAGAAAGTCTGAGCAAGCCGGTCATTGCCGCAATCAATGGCTATGCATTAGGTGGTGGCTGTGAATTGGCATTGGCTTGTCACATACGCGTTGCCAGTCAAAATGCGGTATTCGGTTTTCCTGAAGTATCTTTAGGTTTACTTCCTGGTTACGGAGGTACGCAGCGCTTGCCGCTTATCATCGGCAGAGGTCAGGCATTGGAAATGATTTTAACAGGAAGTTCAAAAGACAGCACCTGGGCCTTGCAAACAGGCTTGGTCAATCATGTCACGGAATCAGAAAGCTTATTGGCGAAAGCCACAGAGATTGCTAACGTTTTATCGACAAGAGGTCCTATCGCTCTGCGAAAAGCGATTGAAGCAACACTTGATCCTATTGTAGATTACCGATTGGAGGCAAAATTGTTTGGTGACTGTTTTGATACCGCGGATTTCAAAGAAGGTGCTGCTGCTTTTCTTGAAAAAAGAAAACCTGTATTTAAAGGACAATGAGTAACCCTTTAAAAAAATTAGCCGGGCAAACTGCTCTCTATGGATTGAGCAGCATCGTAGGACGTACGGTTAATTTTTTGTTGGTCCCAGTATTAACTCACTTATTATTGCCCCCTGAATTCGGAGTCATTACTTATTTGTATGCTTACACAAGTTTCCTTAACATCATTTATCTGTATGGATTAGAAACAGGTTATTTCCGTTTTGCCAAGAAGGAAGAAGTAGGTGAAAACAATGCCTTTTCTGTTTCTTTTAGTAGTATCCTCGTTTCAACAGTACTGTTCTCTTCCGTCTTCATTTTATTTAGCGAACCGATTGCTCAATTAGTATTGCATCAGCAGAAAAGTGGGTACATCGTTCTGCTAGCGATTATATTAGCGACAGACAGCCTCGCTGCTCTGCCTTTTGCGCGTATGCGATGGAAAGGACAAGCGTTACAGTTTGCCTTGCTTAAGCTGTCTTCTATTATTTTAAATATTGGTCTTACCCTCTTTTTTTTAAAAGCCATCCCCGGTTTCTCTTCCGACGACTCGGTTTATTCACTTGTTGATCTATACCTTTCAGAAGATAAAGTCACCAATATATTGCTGGCCAATTTGCTGGCCAATATTTTTCCTTTCTTGTTTTTTAAAAATGTTATCAAAGGATTTATATTCACTTTGCGTAAAGACATCCGTAAGAGCTTAATTGCTTATTGCATCCCTTTGATGTGGATGGGATTGGCAGGCATGGTCAATGAAGTCATGAGCCGTATCTTATTGGAGTATATTTTACCGGATAACTTTTATCCTGGACAAAGTAAACTACATGCTATCGGAGTTTTTGGTGCCTGTTATAAATTGTCTATGTTTATGACGCTTGCCATACAAGCTTTTAGGTATGCGGCAGATCCTTTCTTTTTTTCTAAAGCTTCGGATAAAAATGCACCCGCACTATTTGCCAAAATCATGACCTGGTTTGTCATCAGCTGCTTACCCATTTTTATACTGGTGAGTATATTCCTGCCTTATTTTGGTTTGTTGCTGCGCAATCCCGCTTATAGAGAAGGTCTGTTGATTGTCCCTTATTTACTTCTGGCTAACTTATTCCTTGGCATCTATTATAATCTTTCGATGTGGTATAAATTGACAGACAAAACCATCTACGGCACCTACCTGAGTATCTTAGGAGCAATCATCACATTCGTTGGAAACTTCCTCCTCATTCCGGTAATGGGTTATTTCGGCAGTGCACTGATTACTTTGGTTTGCTACCTGTGTATGGCTTTATTGAGCTGGTATTTTGGTCAGAAATATTACCCTATTCCTTATCAGTTAGTAAAAATTAGCTTATACATTCTTTTTGCAGTGGGTTTAGTAGTACTTTCTAGTCTGATCCAAACTGATAGCGCGCTAAGCGATCTAGCATTTCGAAGTTTATTGCTATTAATCTATCCGATTGTTGTGTATCTGTTTGAAATCAGGAAAATCTCAGCCAAACTGTCCTAAAATTTTATATTTTTGTTAATAGAATAATAGATGAACGTAAAGATTGTAAATCGCTCGGAACAACCGCTTCCTCATTACCAAACCGATGGTGCTGCGGGTATGGATTTAAGAGCCAGTTTGACAGCATCGCTTACCCTCAAGCCCTTAGAAAGAGTGCTTGTGCCGACCGGTTTGTTCATCGAACTTCCTCAAGGATTAGAAGCGCAAATCAGACCAAGAAGTGGTTTAGCCTTCAAACACGGCCTTACGGTATTGAATTCTCCCGGTACGATTGATGCAGATTACCGGGGCGAACTGAAAGTGCTTTTAGTTAATCTCTCTAACGAACCTTTTGAGGTGCAAAACGGCGAACGCATAGCGCAATTGATTATCGCTACTTATGTGAGAGCCAATTGGGAAGAAGTAAAAGAGTTATCGGTAACAGAAAGAAATGAAGGTGGCTTCGGCAGTACCGGAAAACAATAAATTATTCCAAAACACACAACCCCCTAATAAATGAAAATTATAATTCCAATGGCAGGTATGGGTAAAAGAATGAGACCCCATACGCTTACTGTACCTAAACCTTTAGTTCCTATTGTTGGAAAACCCATCGTGAACCGTTTGGTAGAAGACATCGCCAAAGTATGTGGGGAACAGATCACGGAAGTAGCGTTCATCATCGGTGATTTTGGGAAAGAAGTAGAAGCTAAATTGATTAAAATTGCAGAATCGATCGGAGCAAAAGGTACGATCTACTACCAACGCGAAGCCTTGGGAACAGCTCATGCTATTCAATGCGCCAAAGATTCTTTGTCAGGCAAAGTAGTGGTAGCGTTTGCAGATACTTTATTTAAGGCGGACTTTAAACTGGATACTTCTAAAGAAGGAATCATCTGGGTACAAAAAGTAGAAGATCCCCGTCCATTTGGAGTGGTTCAACTCAACGACAAAAATGAGATCACCAACTTCGTTGAAAAACCAGAAACATTTGTCAGCGATTTGGCCATCATTGGTATATACTATTTCAGTGACGGAGAGCGTTTGAAGAAAGAGATTCAATTTGTCATTGACAACGAAATCAAAGACAAAGGAGAATACCAATTGACAAGTGCCTTGGAAAACATGCGTCAAGCTGGCGTTAAATTCTTCCCGGGACGTGTAACAGACTGGCTGGATTGCGGTAACAAAGATTCCACGGTGGATACCAACGCTCGTTACCTGGAATATGTTAAAGACCAGCCGTTGATTGCGAAGAGTGCGACATTGGAAAACTGTACCATCATTCCTCCGGTGTATGTAGGTGAAAATGCACACATTAAAAATTCAGTAGTTGGTCCTCACGTTTCTATTGGTGACAATACCCGCATCGAAAACAGTGTCATCACCCGCACCATTGTTCAAACAGAGGCACACATACTCAATGCACGTGTCCATAATTCGATGGTTGGCAATTTCGCCCACGTTCATGGATCAGAAATTGACTTAAGCGTTGGAGATTACAATGTCATTAAACTATAGTAAAACACCTTCCTCTTACACAGTACTTAGGCAGGCTCTTTGGGGCCTGCTTATTTTGCTTATTGCCGTTGCCTGCAAGACAAGCAAACCACAGGCAAATACAGCAGCAACTCCTGCTCCTGCACAAAAAGAAATGCCTGAAGATGTTCGCGTAGCTTTCGAATCCGCTTTCAATGAAGGGATGAAACAATACATATTGGGAGACAATGTCGAAGCAACGAAGTATTTTGAAAAAGCGATTGTGATCAACAATGTTTCTGCTGCTGCATTTTTTGTATTGGGGAAACTTTACTTTTTACAAAACGATGTCATCAAAGCCCGTGCCTATTCGGAAGAAGCAACAGAGCTTGATACTCAAAACCCTTACTACCTCGAGCAACTGGCTCATGTGTACGAATACCAGCAACTTTACAATGAAGCGGAAAAAACGTACCGCAAACTAATTGCGCTGACCCCTAATGAACCTGAATACTATTATGACATGGCTGCCATGTCTTTGTACCAGAACAAACCGGATGATGCCTTGAAGACTTATACAGTCATTGAAAATAAGTTTGGAAAAAATCTAGAGATCACTCGTCAAAAACAACAATTGCTGCTGAAAGTTAATAAAACGGACGAAGCCATTAAAGAAGGACAAGGCTTGATCAATGCTTATCCGGATGAGTTCAGTTATCAAATCGCACAAGCGGAGTTTTTGTACACCAATGGAAAAAACGACGAAGCGATCACCATTTTAAATCATGTTATCCAGCAAGATCCTGAAAACTTATCTGCTCATTTAAGTTTGGCTAATGTCTACGAGATCCAGAATAATACGGACAAAGCCTTTACAGAATTGCTCATCGCTTTTAAAGATCCTGCATTGGATTTGGATACGCGAATGAAAGTATTAGAAGATGTTGTAAAAAACGCAGCCGGAGCTGTTCAACTAGAACAAGCCGAACAACTCACAAAACTCACCATGCTTTACTATCCTTCAGAAGCCAAAGGCTATGACATGTTGGGTGCCATTTACCTGAAGGAAAACAAAAACAAAGAAGCGCTGGAAACATTAAAAAAAGCTTTAAAATACAAAGCCGGCGATTACAACAACTGGGTGGAAGTATTGAACCTGGAATATTCGCTGCACCAATACGACAGCCTAATAGTAGATACGGATCGTGCGTTGGAGCTCTTCCCTAATCAGGCGGTCATCTGGTATTATGGCGGCATGGGGAGCTACATGAAAAAGGATTATACCAAAGCTGTAAAGTACCTTGATCAATCCAAAAAACTAGCCTCTACACAGGTTGAAGTTAAGATCATGGCTTTATGTCTGATGGGTGATGCTTACAACGAACTCAAAAATCATCCGAAGTCTGATGAAAGTTACGAGGAAGTATTAAAGATGGATCGCAACAATGATCATGCACTCAACAACTACAGCTATTTCTTATCGCTACGAAAAGAAAAATTAGAGTTGGCAAAAGACCTCTCTGAACGTCTGATGAAAAAATACCCAGGTAATCCTTCTTATATCGATACGTACGGCTGGGTGTTATATCAATTAAAAGATTATGTCAACGCCAAGAAGTATTTGGAAGTAGCGATGTCCACTTCTAAAAAAGCGGTGATCGTAGAGCACTACGGGGACGTGTTGTACCAGTTGGGTGAAAAAGAAAATGCCATTGCATCCTGGAAAGAAGCGAAACAATTGGGCGGAGCTTCCGAATTAATCCATAAAAAAATCCACGAGGGTAAACTCTATGAATAGGTTCATCCTGGTCTTTTCTTTATCTGTTATCCTTCTGTCAGCGTGCAAGAAACAACCTGCCACTTCCGGTGATTTGCAAAAAGGTCAAAATCATATGGAGTGGACACCTTTGTCTTTCAATTACCTGGTGATTAAAAGCAAAATCAGTTTCAAATCACAAGGCAACAGTACCAATTTAACAGCCAATATCCGCATCAAGAAAGACAGCTTAATCTGGCTATCCATCACACCAGGCATGGGAATTGAAGTCGTCAGAGCCATCATTACGCCTGACTCTGTGAAAGTCATTAATCGATTGGACAATAAATACGATGCGTACAGCATCTCCTATATCAAACAAACCCTAGGCATCAACCTGAATTATTATAACCTGCAAAACCTTCTTGTAGGAGACATGTTACTTCCTTTCTATGAAACAGACCAGGTCATCACTACAGATAATACCTGGCAAGTGAAACAGCAAAACAATGGACTTGATGTGACAAGCCTAATTTCCAGGATACAAAAAAAAGTAACGCAAACAGAGGCGATCAATCCTGATAAAAAATACTTATGGAGTACTTATAAAGATTTCATTTTAACAGATTCTGTTCTTTTCCATCAAGAACAAACGCTGATGCTGAAAAATGGAAATGACACTTCTGTCATTGAAGCATCGCATCAAAAAATAGAATTCCCTAAGAAAAGTGTAGCCTTCCCATTCAACATACCAAAGAGATTTGAGAAATAAGAATTACATAGTCTATACGTTTTTACTGTCCCTTTATTTAGTGTTGGGGGTGTCCTTTTCGCATGCTCAAACAAAAAATAGAAAACAGCTAGAAGAGCGTAAGGGCGCTAGTTTAAAGAAGATTGAAGAAACCAATAAAATTCTCAATCAAACCAGGGAACAAAAAGAAAGCAGCCTTACCAAACTAAATCTCATCAAGCAAAAAATTAAAGTTCAGGAAACATTGATCCAAACCATCAATGAAGAAATTGAATTTTACGATATAGAAATTAAAGAATCAGAAAACATCATTGTGGCTTTGGATCATGACATCCGCGAAATGAAAAAAGAATATGCGGAGATGGTTGTGATTGCTCATAAATATTCCGGATCCTTCGATCAATTAGCTTACGTTTTCGCGGCAGACAATTTTCGTCAAATGGTATTGCGTTACCAATACTTCAAACAGTACTCTGCTATTCGCACCAATCAACTGATACAAATACAAGCCGTGACGCAAACGCTGGAGCGTCAAAGAACAGGTTTGTTGAAGAAAAGAAATGCGAAAGCAAGATTAGCCGGCGTAAAAACCAAAGAGGCCAACAACCTGAATGCCGCTAAAACACAACACGATGAAGTGTTCAAAGAATTAAGCGCTAAAGAAGTTCAACTACGTGAGGAATTGGAAGAATCTCAAAAAGCGTTACTTAAATTAGAGAAACTCATTGTTGACCTCATTGAGGAAGAGCGAAAAAAGGCCATTGCTGCAGAGAAGAAAGCCGCGGCCTTAGCTGCTGCTGCAGCCAAAAAGAAAAACAACAACAGCTCCAGCTCTACAAAAGCAACAGCCGCCAGCAACAAAGCCATTAAAGACATCAACAACAACGTGGCTCTGTCTTCAAACTTTGCCAACAACATGGGCAAGTTACCATGGCCGGTGAGCAAAGGCAGAATCTCTCAACACTTCGGTAAGCAAGCGCATCCTGTGTTGAAAGGAGTATATGTCGAAAATCTTGGCGTGGATATCGTAACTGTCTCAGGTGAACAAGTTAAATCGGTCTTTGCCGGCAAAGTGTTGACAGTGGCTCAAGTTCCGGGGATGAACTATGTAGTAATGATCCAGCATGGAGAAAGCTTTTTTACTGTTTATGCAAAATTAAAATCTGTAGCCGTTGCCACCGGGCAGCAAGTGCAGCGTAACGAAATACTGGGTGAAGTATACACCGACAAGAGCAATACTAGTGAACTTCAATTCCAAATTTGGAGGAATGAGCAAAAACTCGACCCCGAAAACTGGCTGCACGATAAATAACTGATTGTCAGTATTTTTTAATCCCATAAAGTTTATTCGCAAGCTTCAATAAAATTGCTTGCCTAGGCTTTATTCCCTATCTTTGTAGCCTTAACAAAAAGCAAGGTATTATGGTATCTCTTACTCAATTTCTATTCCTGGGTCCGATAGGAGCATGGGAAGTATTTCTTCTTTTGACAGTCATTTTGATCTTCTTCGGAGCTAAAAAAATCCCAGAATTGGCACGTGGCCTCGGTAAAGGAATCAGAGAATTCAAAGATGCAAGCAGCGAAGTGACGAAAAGCATCGAAGACGGAATGAAAGACAAAAAAGAAGACGAAAAAGCATAGTGAAAGTTTACCACTCATTTCAGGAGATCCAGCTTGACCTTAGCGCAGGCAAAGTTACTTGCAAGGACCTCGTCAGCCATTATTTAGAAAACATTGAAAACAATAAACATTTAAATGTTTTTGTAGAAGTGTATAAAACCGAAGCGCTCCAGCAAGCTGAATTGATCGATGCAAAGATCAAAAGCGGCAAAGCAGGAAAGCTCGCAGGTATGGTCGTTGGTCTGAAAGACGTGTTGTGTCACAAAGGACATGGCTTGCAAGCCTCCAGTAAAATACTGGATAAATTTATCTCTCAATTTAATGGAACCGCAGTACAACGCATCCTCGACGAAGACGCCATTGTCATTGGCCGTCAAAGTTGCGATGAATTCGCTATGGGTTCTTCCAATGAAAATTCTGCTTTCGGCCCTGTATTGAATGCTGCGGACAACACGCGTGTACCCGGTGGTTCTTCAGGAGCATCCGCTGTAGCTGTTCAGGCCGATTTATGTCTGGCCTCGTTAGGTTCAGATACCGGCGGATCGGTTCGCCAACCGGCTGCATTCTGCGGAACGGTAGGTCTGAAACCAAGTTATGCCCGCATTTCCAGATACGGTCTCATTAGTTATGCTTCTTCTTTTGATTGCATTGGCATTTTAAGTAAAAACGTAGAAGACGCAGCGCTTTTGCTGGAAACCATTGCCGGAGCAGATGAATACGATTCAACCGTATCCAATAAACCGGTGCCACCATACAGTCAATTGCTAAAGTTTGACGGTAAAGCACGTATCGGATATTTAAAAGAATCCATCGAAAGTCCGGGAGTCAACGACGAAATCAAAGATGCTACTAAAGGATTAATTTCTTCTTTACAAAAAGGTGGTCATTCGGTAGAAGCATTTGAATTCAACTTACTGGATTACGTTTTGCCTGCTTACTACATCCTCACCACAGCGGAAGCCAGTTCTAACCTGGGTAGATATGACGGAGTGAAATACGGATACAGAAGTACGAACTTCACAGACCTCGAATCCATGTACAAAAAAACCAGATCCGAAGGATTTGGTAAAGAAGTGAAGAAACGCATCATGTTGGGCACTTTCGTTTTGAGTGCCAGTTATTACGATGCTTATTATACCAAAGCTCAAAAGGTCAGAAGACTCATAAAGGAACAAACAGAAAAATTGTTTGAAAAATATGACTTCATCCTTATGCCGACTACGACAACAACTGCGTTTAAATTAGGAGAACATTCTAATGATCCATTGTCTATGTATTTAGCAGATTTGTTTACCGTACAAGCCAACCTA
>JACMQM010000181.1 GCA_014376985.1 Cytophagaceae bacterium
CGAGAGCCTGGCCATGGGAATTCTTTGGAAATACCTTTCATGGACAAACCAGGAACATCTTCAATGACCTCAGCCAAAGAATAAGCTCGAGCACCATTATAAGTAATGTTCAAATAAATCTCATCACTGATCAGAAACAAATTGAACTCACGTGCAATGGCCACGATGCGCTTCAACATTTCTAATGGATAAACCATACCTGTAGGATTATCAGGATTGATGATCAGAATACCAATGATGTTTGGATTGTACTTTACCTGATTGTATAAATCATCCAGATCAGGATACCAGTGATTGCTGGGGTCTAATTTATAAGTGATCGGATCCTGGCTCGCATGAGCCGCTTCAGCAGAAGAGTGCGTAGAGTAAGCAGGAGAAGGACCGATGACACGCAATCCTGAATTGATGAATTGATACACTTTCGCAATCGCATCACCTAACCCGTTAAAAAACAAAATATCATCCGCTGTAATTTGTGCTCCTGCTTTTTCGTTGTTGAGACCTGCAAGGAATTCACGTGTTGCCAATATCCCTTTAGAAGGACTATATTTATACGAAGCATTATCCTGCGTCAATTGTGAAATGATATCACGCATCCATTGCGGAACTTCGTTGTTCTTCTGAATAGGATCACCAATGTTTTCCCAAATGATTTCCTGACCTTGCTTTTGAATCAAGTCTGCTTTTTTTACAATTTCGCGGATCTCGTAACTTAATTCTTTAGCCCCTTCACTGAGTATTTTGTGACGCATGATAACGGATGTATTTAAACATTATCACATATATGTAGAATGTGATAATGTATTGTTAATTTTTATTCTTTATCTAAACTCTATCGTTAGGCAAAATCATGAAGAGGATTGTATAGACTAGGGCGTGCCCCTTCGGGTCGGGCTATCCGCTATAAGTCCTCGCTCGGTTCATGCTTTTACGCTTTATCTTATTTGCAGACTCGCTGTGGGCTTTCCGCTAATATCCCTCACGCAGCTTTTCATCTTATGATCTCACGTTAAATTTAACAAAAATATCATTTATTCTGATTAGATTGAAACAACGATCAAAATTAAACAATGGCCTCCTCTTTAGACGACATGGAAGCTTACGAGTTGCTCCAAATTGAACTGGATCGTTCGCTTCAACGCTTCTTACCTACTCTTAATGATCCTTCAAACAAGGCGCAGCTACAGCATTTTTTAAACAGCTGGATCGAATACATTTGCTTTGTGAGACATTTGTGGGTGTGGGAGGATATTGAAAAGGAGGATACCAATAAAGCTTTTGTGGATTGGTATAAAAATATGATGGATGAATTACCGAGTGTTAGTTACGTAAAAGACTTTCAAACATTTTTCAAAACGACATAAAAAAGCGTGAGTATGGAGTTTGAGTATAGAGAAGTCTATACTCAAACTCCATACTCACGCTGCAATTGCTGTAGGAAGGGGATTCGAACCACCTACGGAGCGGTTAGCTATAGAGCAAAAAGAAAACTTTGTGGTCAACCCATACGCTACGTTTATTCCGAACTCTCCACCCCCGAGACAGGAGGGCATGTCTGCCAATTTCATCACCCTACAGTATGGTGACGTAATCATCTTCAATGATCACGATTCAAAAGTACTATACTGATCCTTAAATTCAAAATAACTGATAAAATAAGCCAAATATTTGCATTATTAACAATAAAATATGCATATTTTTACAAATAACGCAATTAACTCTTCTTATCATGGCTTCTGATTATGAATATGACAAAACAGATCTGGCAATTTTAACGCACCTGCAACAGAATGCGGCTATGCCTTATACTGAAATCGCCAAACTTGTCCACGTATCTGCCGGTACTGTACATGTGCGCATGAAGAAAATGGAAGAACTCGGTATTGTGAAAGGTTCAGAACTGAAAATTGATTATTCAAAAATCGGATACGATGTCACAGCCTTTCTGGGTGTGTACTTGCAGAAAAGTTCGTTCTACGATCAAGCACTCAAAGATTTGAAAAACATACCGGAAGTAGTCAATGTTCATTACACCACCGGCACTTACAGCATGTTTGTTAAAATCATGTGCAAAGACACCAACCACCTGCGTGAAGTGCTGCACGATAAACTTCAAAAAGTAAATGGCATTGAACGTACGGAAACAATTATATCTCTGGAAGAATCAATTGATCGGAATATCTCTTTGAAGGGATTGAAGTAGTGAAGAGTGAGCGGTGAGCACCATTCACTAATATATGAAAGTCAAATTTCATACCTAACAAAAGCAACCGATGGCGTGTCAAGAAAAAGGCATGGCTAAAAGATAAAACATACTTACTGCTTACCCTTCACTGCTCACCCTTCAAAACAATCCTCTCACCCACTCCATCAAATATTGTTTCGGCAAATTAACAACTAATGACAGCAGCATAAATCCCACCACCCAAGGCTTCACTTTTTCAAAATAATCAGACGCATCGGGTGCTGTCATTCGCCCGAATAATGCGATAAATAAAGGCAGAGAGAAAGGCGCCATGATCCGGTAATCAAAGGCATCAAAGGGTTGTATTCTCCTTAAAACTACAATGCACACCAAGTAAAACAAGGCGAAGGCCAACAATCCTTTTACTTCGATCGATTTCAAAAAAGGTGTAGTCCATTTTTTTTTAAAATAGATCAACACCCCTACTACCAGTATTTGCACCAGCAATAAAATACCATACAAATTATCCATTTCTCCAGAAAAGAAATACTGCCGTGCCAAAGTAAACTGATTCCATAAACCTTGAATAAGCAATACAATAAACTGCGACCATGACTCCTGCGCCAGTTGCACGCGGTCTCCTATCCCGGTGTAATGACCGCTCATCGCTTTATTCAACAATAAATAAGAACAAACACCTACACTGGCCAAAAACAAAGCACTAAAATAATAGCCTGCTTTTAACCATTTTTTGTTGTAAATAAAATAGAGTAATAGTAGTCCAACACCGATATAATAAATCAAACCGGCATAGCGAAAAAGAAACAGCGCCACCAAACAAATGAATAATTGAAAAAATAAACGAGGCCCTAGATCCTTCTCCAGATCTTTGAATACCGTGTAACACAAAAACAATGTAAAGAATAGAAATGGCGCTTCAGACCAACTGTAGGAATAGACTTCAAGCATTCCAAACGAACAGAAGTATAAAGCTACAAACCAACTTTTATCCCTAAACCAAAGGAACAAGAGGCCGAATATTAATCCCAAGAAAATAATATTTACAATCTTTGAAGCCGCTAAAGCGGAAGTTCCTGTAAGCAGACCCACCAGAGCTATGCAGCATGGATAACCAGCCGGCCATACTGCGAAATAAACGTTCTTGTCAGGGGCTGTAGGATCAGTGGCAATTAGTCCATCGCCTTTCATTAAATGATTGGATGCTGACAAATAATAAGTTGAGTCAGGAGAAACATAGTGAGTGGATTCAGCCATTATCCTTACAATAATGGTCATGATTATGGCAATAAATAATAAAAAAAGTCTGAGTGTTCCTTTCTTCATCTGTATAACTATCTTATCCTATTGATTTTAAAACTATAGGAAAGTGAAGCTAATGATTTTCGACAATTAGTTTACCTTAATATTGATTTTAACTCCTGCACTGATGAACTTTAAGACTTTTAGAAGCAAGCTTTTATTCTTTTTTTACTAGTAACATCTTTTACTGTTCACGCACAAAGATCAGCCTTTGATTTAGGCGTAGGTTATCAGTTTTCCGAAGCATCAGGTTTTACACTTCGTGAGGAGTAAGGTTCTCACACCATTGATACAAACATTACTTATAGAGAAGGAGGAGGACTGATCAGTGTTATGGTTGGAAAAAATTCACCACTGCTCCGTGTACACAAATTTGCCTTTGCCGTAAATCCTTCAATTGTCGTTGGTGCTGAAGGAGAAACCTTTGCTGCAGCTATTCCTGTATATGCAGTGCTTAAATACGGAACAGATGCCACCAAAGAAGAAGAAACGAGATTCGGTGCTTCCATTGGTATTGGACAGGCCTTCAATGCTTATTCCTCTTACTTTGAAGGTATTTATTTCGGACCTACCTGGATGGGCGAAATCTCCATGATCATACCTGCCGGAATCATTCGCTTGCGTGCGACAAGCAATTTTAACGATTTTGAAAAAACATACCCTTGTAGAGAAAGGGCGATAAATAGCGGCCATCATGTATTAAAAAACCTTTAAACGTGTTTTTTTATCTATAACTGCTCTTATTAGAACTAAAAATAGGGCTTCAAAGACTTTTTACCTGTAATCTTCTATTCTATGAATCTCAATATTTTATGATAAAATGAACCCTTTTTCCCCGATTTTGTTCTATTTTTGTAATTAGAATTGGTCTAAATATCAATTATGTCAGACAGCAACAAAATATTAGAGGAATTAACCCAGTCAGACTATAAGTACGGTTTCGTTACGAATATTGAAAACGAATCTGCGCCAAAAGGTCTATCCGAAGATACTGTTCGTTTCATTTCTGCAAAGAAAAATGAACCGCAATGGTTATTGGATTGGAGATTGAAAGCCTATAGACATTGGCTAACGTTGGAAACCCCAACTTGGGCAAACGTCACTTTTCCTGCGATTGATTATCAGGATATCATTTACTACTCTGCTCCCAAACAAAAAGTAACACTCAATAGCCTGGATGAAATTGATCCCGAGTTGCGTGCTACGTTTGAGAAACTCGGAATTTCTTTAGACGAGCAAAAAAGATTATCAGGCGTTGCAGTAGATGCGGTCATTGATAGCGTATCTATTACCACTACTTTCAAAGTAAAACTTTCCGAACTGGGAATTATTTTCTGTTCAATGAGTGAAGCCGTTCAAGAACATCCTGAACTGGTGAAGAAATATTTGGGAACGGTTGTTCCTATGACTGACAATTACTTCACGGCATTGAACTCCGCTGTATTCAGTGATGGTTCTTTCGTCTACATTCCAAAAGGCGTTCGTTGCCCGATGGAATTATCTACTTACTTCCGCATCAACGCAGCCAACACCGGTCAATTCGAGCGTACCTTATTGATTGCCGACGAAGGCAGTCATGTAAGTTACCTGGAAGGTTGTACCGCTCCGATGCGTGATGAAAATCAATTACATGCGGCAGTAGTAGAATTGATCTCTATGGAAAGAGCAGAGATCAAATATTCTACCGTACAAAACTGGTACCCTGGTGATAAAAATGGTAAAGGAGGAATTTACAACTTCGTAACGAAACGTGGTATTTGTGCCGGCGACTACGCGAAGATTTCCTGGACTCAGGTAGAAACAGGATCTGCTATCACCTGGAAATACCCAAGCGTTATTTTGAAAGGCGATTATTCGATCGGAGAATTTTACTCTGTAGCAGTTACCAACAATATGCAACAAGCCGATACCGGAACTAAGATGATCCACATCGGTAAAAATACACGCAGCCGTATCGTATCCAAAGGTATTTCTGCCGGTAAGAGTCAAAATAGTTACCGCGGATTGGTAGAAGTAAAACCCCGCGCGATCAACTCCCGCAACTTCTCCCAATGTGATTCCCTTCTGATGGGTGATCAATGCGGAGCACACACTTTTCCTTACATTGAAGTAGGCAATCCGAGTTCTATTGTAGAACATGAAGCAACCACTTCTAAAATCGGAGAAGATCAGGTATTCTATTGCAACCAACGCGGTATAGATACAGAGAAAGCGGTAGCCTTGATCGTTAACGGCTATTGCAAAGAAGTATTGAACCAATTACCGATGGAATTCGCTGTTGAAGCGCAAAAACTTTTGGCGATTAGCTTAGAAGGCAGCGTAGGTTAATCATCATTTACATCAATCAAAATTTAGTTGATCAGTATCGATTTTGAAAACTAACAACTAATAACTAACAACTAACAACTATATGCTTAGCATTAAAAATTTACAAGCGCGCGTAGAAGAGAAGGAAATACTAAAAGGCATCAACCTGGAAGTAAAAGCAGGAGAAGTACACGCGATCATGGGACCAAACGGATCAGGCAAAAGCACCTTGGCTTCTATCCTAGCCGGTCGTGAGACATACGAAGTAACAGGCGGTTCTATTACGTTCGAAGGCAAAAATCTATTGGAGCTTTCTCCTGAAGATCGTGCACGCGAAGGAGTGTTTTTAGCTTTTCAATACCCGGTAGAAATTCCAGGTGTAAGCACCATCAACTTCTTAAAAACAGCGGTCAATGCGATCCGCGAATACAGAGGGGAAG
>JACMQM010000182.1 GCA_014376985.1 Cytophagaceae bacterium
CGTGAAAATACCGGATAGAGGAGGAAATCCGCTAGCGGAGGATACACTTAAGCTTAAGGGAAGAGCAATCAAAAAGACGAGAAAACCAGAAAGCATATCCTGTTTCCAGTTCTGCTTCAATCCTTCTATACCGTCTTCATGAATGGAGTTTGTAGTCATATGATAGTTAAACCCTATGATACAAACATATTAGAGAAATCTGGATCAAATCTGTTGCTTGCTGATCCTAAAAAATAAAGCGCGCAGGCTATTTGGACCACAATACATATCGGATTGCCAAACTGATCACACTTGATCTGAAATTGTTAAGACTTTTACCAGAAGCGGCTTCCATACCCTCTTTACCGGCTTGACTGAAGATGTTATTAATTCCCGTCTCAGCCTGGTACTGCTGATCGGTCGTGTAAAAGCTGGAGCTTGTAAGTGGAAACTGATACCTCAACTCGATATCCAGGTTATAATAACGACCCATCAAAAAGCTCTTTCCGATACCAAGATTCAGATTCACAGACACCGGTGAAAACTTGTCGATTGAGGCTTTGCTGCTGCTGTTGCGAACACTTGTCTCTTGTATTTCGCCGCCAAGAATCACATTGACTACAGAGTCTTCGTCCGCTACAATCTTGGCTCCTGTATTGATATTGACAGCAAATCCCCCTGTCAGGAATACACGCTGATAAGGTAGGATTTCATACTTCACCATGATCGGAATGTTGGCATAAAAGTATTTTACTTTAGCCGTGGAGCGCACCGTAATTTGTTGTTCTTGTCCACCCGAAACAAAGCTCTCACCTACCAAATTCTGAGTAAAAGTAGACCTGAAATAGTTGAAGCTTGGATCCGTAAAGACCGTGAACTTCTCGTTGATTTCATATTGATAAAACAAGCCGATTCCAAACTGAAAGCCTGCTTTAGCGCGAATATCATATTCTTTTATACCGGGATAATTAGATTGTATCTCTTTGGATGCTTGCTTCAAATGGGATGAACGCATAAAGCCAATACTAGGATTTAGTTTTAGTCCAAACGATTTTGTCTGAGCATGCAGCAACAGGGGCAATAAGAAAAGGGTTAACAAGACGGCTGGTCCGCCGATTTTGATTCTCATAATCATTTTCTTACGTAAAAAACAGCCAATTGTTTCAATGCCTAAATATAACCAACGATTGCCGGGTTTACCTACCTTTTTTGGTAAAGAATGCTCTTTTCACAACAATTCAATGTAATTTTGTATAATCTATAAGTCAGATTATGCATTAGCATCTGTGCTTCATTTATAGAGTTCTACTTATCTTGTCCAATGATTAGAATGATACTAATGGCCTAAAGTATAATTTAATTTCACCCAATCTCCCATTTCAATTTATATGTTGGCACAACTAGAATTACTGAAAAAAGAGCTGGAGGGCGATTTGTTTACTGACACCACCCTTCGCACGCTGTATGCCACCGATGCATCAGCTTATCGTGAACTTCCCTTAGCGGTTGCAAGACCGAAATCATCCTCCGATATTTCCAAGCTCATTTCGTTTGCCAATAAATACAAGACCTCTCTTATTCCTCGTACTGCCGGTACTTCTTTGGCCGGACAGGTAGTGGGGAAAGGCATTGTTGTTGACGTTTCAAAATATTTTACCAATATCATCGAGCTGAACGTAGCTGAAAAATGGATTCGGGTACAGCCTGGAATTGTATTGGATGAATTGAATAAAATATTAAAACCACACGGGTTATTCTTCGCTCCGGAAACATCTACGTCTAACCGTTGCATGATTGGTGGAATGGTGGGCAATAACTCTTGCGGTTCACACTCTGTAATTTACGGCACTACACGTGATCACGTGAAGGAGATCAAAGGATTTCTAAGCGATGGAAGTTACGTGCACTTTCATGATTTAAGTCCTGAAGAGTTTGACGCCAAATGTCAGGGATCAAGCCTGGAAAGCAAGCTCTACAACTATACTAAAAGTATGTTATCCGATGACGGACGTGCCGCTGAGATTCGTAAGGAATTTCCTAAACGTTCTATTCGAAGAAGAAACACAGGTTATGCGATCGATGAGTTGTTGGAAACAACACCTTTCACTCAGACGAAAGAGGCCTTCAACTTCTGCAAACTGATTACCGGATCTGAAGGTACCTTGATGTTCATGGATGAAATCAAACTCAACCTGATCGATTTGCCTCCTAAAGAACTGGCTATTGTAGCCGTACATTTAAACAGCATAGCGGAGGCAACAAGGGCAAACATCATTGCCTTGAAGTATAAGCCTGGTGCGGTAGAGCTGCTGGACGATGTGATTTTGCAATGTACTAAAAGCAACATTGAACAATCTAAAAACCGTTTCTTTGTTCAAGGTGATCCTGCCGCTTTGCTGGTTGTTGAGTTTGCCCGTGAAACAAAAGAAGAGATCGCTCAGTTAACAGCAGACATGGAAGCGGATATGCGTGCCAATGGGTATGGCTATCACTTCCCCGTTTTGTTTGACAATGACATCAACAAAGTATGGTCTTTGCGTAAAGCAGGTCTTGGTCTCTTGAGCAACGTGCCGGGCGATCGCAAAGGTGTACCTTGTATCGAAGACACCGCAGTCGATCCTCAGGACCAACCCGCATACATTGACGAGTTCCAAGCGATACTGAATAAATACGATATGCAATGTGTGTTCTATGCACACATCGGAGATGGAGAAATTCACTTACGTCCTGTCCTGGATTTAAAAACTCAAAAAGACAGAGACCTTTTCTTTACGATCACGGACGAAGTAGCTACGCTGGTTAAAAAATACAACGGCTCTCTCAGCGGTGAACACGGAGACGGCAGGGTACGTGCACCATTCATCAAAAAGATGATCGGTGAGAAAAACTACCAGTTGATCGTAGACCTCAAAAATAATTGGGATCCAAATCATATTATGAATCCAGGTAAGATTGTGAACGCGGCGCCAATGAATCAATTCCTGCGCTACGAACCCAATCAGGTAACACCGGACATCAAAACAACTTTTGATTTCTCTTCTTCATTGGGTATTGTCCGTATGGCGGAACAATGCAACGGCGCCGGCGATTGCCGAAAGTCTCATATAATTGGAGGCACCATGTGTCCAAGTTACATGGCCACCAGAAATGAGAAAGATACGACACGTGCACGCGCCAACATCTTGCGCGAGTTTCTCACACGTTCTACAAAAGTCAACAAGTTTGACCACAAAGAAATCAAAGAGGTGATGGACCTGTGTTTGTCATGCAAAGGCTGCCGTTCTGAATGTCCTTCTAACGTAGACGTAACAAAACTAAAAGCAGAGTTTCAGCAACAATATTACGAAAGCAACGGCATTCCTTTCCGTTCCTGGGCTATTGCGCATTTTACGCAAATCAATGCCATCAACAGCAACTGGCCTGGCCTGGCAAACTTTGCGATGAAAAATATCGTAACAGGAACGATCTTGAAAAAGGTATTAGGCATTGCTCAATCAAGACCATTGCCTGCCATGAGCAAGCAAACCTTGCGTGCCTGGGCAAAGAAAAACCTGGCGGGCTTGCAACCTAAAAATCCAATCGGTGGTGTGGTGCTGTTCTGCGATGAATACAGCAATTACAATGAATCAGACATCGGTGAAAAGGCAGTAAGACTTTTAACGCGTTTGGGTTATACGGTAGAATTTGTAGCGCATCAGGAAAGTGGTCGTACATTCTTGTCTAAAGGCTTAGTGAAGAAAGCGCAGAAAATTGCCCAAGCGAACGTAGCCACTTTCAAAAATATCATCGGACCTAACAAACCGTTGATCGGTATAGAGCCTTCTGCCATCCTGGGATTCAGAGACGAGTATCCGGTACTGGTAGAAAAATCAGAACAGGAAGCGGCGCGTAAATTAGCGAAAAGCTGTTTTCTAATCGATGAGTTCATTGCCAACGAAATGGATGCCGGCAGAATTAAAGCTTCTGCTTTCACCACGCTGGCTAAAAATGTAAAACTACACGGACATTGTCACCAAAAAGCATTGTCTTCTGTAACCTTCTCTCAAAAACTTCTTTCTATTCCTGTCAATTACAAAGTGGAAGTGATTCCTTCCGGATGCTGCGGCATGGCTGGAAGTTTTGGTTATGAAAAAGAACATTTTGAGGTCTCAATGAAAGTAGGAGAGTTGGTACTGTTCCCTGCCGTGAGAAACAGCAGTGAAGACACCATCATCGCTGCACCCGGAACAAGCTGTCGTCACCAAATCAAAGACGGGACAGGACGTACAGCGCAACATACGCTGGAGGTATTGTATGATGCTTTAGTATAGCTGCGTGAGGGATAGAAGCGGAAAGCCCACAGCAAGGCACTGCGTTTGTTAATGCGACCACACCAGAACCAAGCGAGGACTTGCAGCGGATAGCCTGGCCTGGAGGGACACGCTAAAAAACTATTTAGCCTACTAATTATATCCTTCATAAAATATTTCCTTAAACAAAAACGACTGCCCTTACGGACAGTCGTTTTTTTTATTAATCAATCACCATTTAAAAGTCTTTATCTTTTACCAAATAACAGAAGTTGACATATTTAATAAAATTAGAATAAGCACTTCCATTATCAATCCTGACTTACCGAGCAGGAAACCTTTTTTGAAAAAGTAAAACTGAACAAAGCTAGAAAGAGGATTAAGCCACAACTTCCAGGATTGAAATTTCTTGTCCTTTCGGATCAGTTCCTATGCGTTTATCTACCGCACGAATAGTTTAAAACAAGAATCCTACATTGACCATATACTTTGCCTTGTACTTGATCTGATCGCTTCCGATTTCTTGTACTACAGGCGCCTGTAAAGTCAGACCGACAAACACACTTTTATAATAGACATCGGTACCCAAATTATAATTCAAGGCATAGCCTCCTGAAAGCGGATTGTAATAACCGTTATCAATGTCTCTATCCAACTGTTCATAAAACACTCCGGTATTTGGCAAGAAAGAAAACGATCCTTTTTTCAACCAGGCAAAGACTCCGAGAGATGCCGTGAATTGATTACCGAATGTATACTTCAATTCATTTTCTGTATTATAAATGTAATTGACATCAGCATTCAATCCCACCTTTTTATAGCGAAAATTATAAATGACAGAAGCCAAATAACTATACGCACCACTACCTGCCTGGAAATTGGGAGCATACATTAAATCATTTTTATTGCGTTGCTGGTATTTTCCGGTAGGCAGTTTCACACCGGCGCCAATCAATAAGTTGTGCTGTACGGTATGCACGCGGCTGGTATCAAAGGTTGTATTAATAAGGTTGTAATTAACTTGTAAAGACAAATCATTTATTCCTGTCAACGTAGATTTTCCTTCTGTACTATTATCCAAGGTATTGATCGTGTAAGGCAAGGTAAAGAAAAACTGTATCCTGTCTTTCAAATAGATTCTTCCCCACAACTCATAGGAGCTGTAGGTATAGGTGCTATTCATATAACTTCCATCCAGTTGCTTGACCGACTGATCGAACCCACGGTAACGGTGCCTGAACGCAATGATGTTTTTACGGTACTGCGGTAAGATGCCATTGTAATTGGCGCCACTGGCACAACCACAAATGCTACAGGCTTCAGAGTCTATGATAAAAAAAGACAAGCCACAAAACACAAAGAATATTATTTTATAAATCATGGTTAAAATGGATTTGAAAATCTCGGGTCTGTAATGAATGAATGATCCGTTAACGTTTGTAAAAACAGAATGATTTTTTGTTTTTCATTATCTGTTAAGGCAATGCCATAATCTCCATTCCCTTGATTCAGCAATGGATCTAAAGTAGATGAATTTTTAACTTCCGAAGCATAATGATCCAGCACATTTTCTAGCGTGGTAAATCGACCATCGTGCATATAAGGAGCAGTCAATTCTACATTTCTAAGACTCGGCACTTTAAACTTACCGATGTCAGAAGATAAGGTCGTGATGTGCTCTCTGCCTGTGTCATTGGTAAAGCTTGTGTTCAATCCATTATTTCTAAAGGAAAGATCAGTAAACAATTCACCGCTGTGACAGGAAGAACAGTATTCAGTAAATAAACTTAGTCCTTCCAATTCTTCTGCACTCAGCTTTTCCTTTCCTGTTCTATACTTATCATAAATGGAGTGATCAGAAATCATCAGGCCATTGAACTGCGTCAAGGCATATAATATTTGTTGACTATCTGCACTATCTGTTCCGAAGGCCTTTTGAAATAAGCCCTTGTACCGGTTACTCCTGTTCAACTTATATACTACTCTTGCCATGCTTTCATCCATCTCCAACGGGTTAGCAATCGGAGCGAGAGGCACCAGCTCAATATGAGCCACGCCGCCATCCCAAAAGAAATCTTCCTGCCAGGCAAGGTTAAATAATCCTGGTGAATTACGTAAAGTAACCTGGTTATCTATGCCATGACTTTTAGCGTGACCGGAATGCGCAAAGGCTACAAATTGCTGATGACAGGAAGAACAAGACACCGTGCTGTCTCTGGACAGCACGGGATCATAGAATAACATTCTTCCCACTTCAAAACCTTCCTTGGTGATGGCATTGTTTGCAAAATCATAAACCGGTGTAGGAAAATGTGCAGGCTCTTCAAACTCGTACTGAAAGACTGAGGGCACTAAAGGTTCTTTGGCATCTTTACAACTAACAAAGAGCACACAGGTGCCCAACCATAACAGGACAATGAATGAAAATAATACAATGGATGAACGTCCTTTCATCTAATTATGAATGTGATCAAAGCTGAACATGTTCACATAATCATCTGCGATTTCAATGGCCTTAGCTCCCGCCATCTGCACTGTAGGCGTAATGGCAAAAGATCTATTCTTCGCTACCTTACTTGCTTCTACCATGATGTGCACTTGTGGAATACCAACTTTTGTTACCCTCAGTGTAGAAGAACCAAAAGACAAATTCACTGTTTTCAACGCATTGGTATTAGTAGAGTTTCGAAATCCACCGACATGGTATTGCAAGACATGATCTGTTGCGGTGGACTGCGGAGACGTTCCTTCGAACATCATGAAAATATAACCGGTGTTCCAGGTCCAAAACATGCCATTCGTTTCGGCTAATGCTCCCGTTTGTGCACCGGATACATTTCGTGCACTATCTACACCAATTATATAACTCATTCCTGTATAATTACCAGCCGGAACATGTGACAATGTGAGTAACTGATCTGTTGATGAGGAAGCATCAATCAAGTAATAGCTTTCAGGCACAGCATAGGTGCTGCCATCTGCTTTTTTCAATACGACATTAGAAATGTAATACTTGAATTTAGTAATGGTGTAATCTTCTCCCGCTGCGTTTTGATAAGTTTTAGTATTGAAAACAAGTGGTGTATATTGTTCAGGATCCAAAGCATCCTGCTCAAATTGATTGTCGAACTCGACGTGAACAGTGCCTGTTTCTGGAGCAGGTTCGTCATTTGCTTTTTTACAAGCAGAAAAAAAAGTGGTGGTGGTTAATAGAGTTATAAGAATAAATATATTTTTCATATGGAATAGAATTAAATAAATGAATTAGAATATAACAGCATACTTCATTCATCACCGGAAGGCATGAATCAGAAGGAGAAATACTGTAAGAATGATTTATCCTAATAAGGAAGGGGGATGAAAAATACTTCCGATAAAAGTTTTGGTTTGACCAAAGCTCCAAAGTATAGGGAAGTTTGCAGAAATGTTATTTGTAGAAAAAGAGTAAAAGGAGAATGTGTTATCAAAAATATTAGCCACATACTCCACACGTTGCTTTTCGTTCAATGGAGTAGTTTCTTGCTTCTCTTCGTTTTCTTTGAGTTGTTTGCTCAGGTAACAACTACCGGCACAACAAGATTTTTTTTCCATTCTGTTTTCGCACAATGTTGATGCGATGTAAGACTGATTCATTTTCCATGATGCCACGATCCAGGTCCGTTGAACAGACTGGAATAAAATTGCGAAGCACATGAGGAAAAGAGCAATCCTTGCCATGGCTACAAATGTAGAGGCTAATTGTGGATAAAAAAAGAGTTGCCAAAAAGATTTATATTGTAGATGAATTGACTCAATTGCAGTGTATTGTCACATACATTCATAGCCTATGGAAACCATCACTTGTGCGCTTAGCGGTAAAAAACTTGATCCTAAAGATGCATACAAGGGAGAACTGATTAGAAAAAGCATCTTCGATTTGATTCAGGAAGAACATCCGGGATTTAATGAAGACAGTTATGTTTCCTTAGAAGAACTGAATAAGTATAGAAAAAAATACATAGAGAAAATCGTGAAGCAGGAATTGGGAGAACTCAATTCCTTGGAACAGGAAGTAGTAGACTCCATCAACGACCAGGATTTTCTTTCTCATTCATTGGAAGAAATTTCAGACAAAGACTTGACGCTTGGTCAACGCCTTGCCGATAAAGTCGCATCGTTCGGTGGCAGCTGGGCTTTTATTATTACCTTCTTCAGTTTTATGTTTGTTTGGATATTGGCTAACATCTTTATCCTATTGTATCATCCCTTCGACCCATATCCCTTTATCTTACTCAACCTGATCTTATCGTGTCTCGCTTCTATACAAGCACCGATTATCATGATGAGTCAAAACAGGCAGGAAGAAAAAGACCGTTTAAGAAATCTTCACGATTACCAGATCAATTTAAAAGCAGAATTGGAAATTCGCTTGCTCGATGAAAAAATGGATCACCTGATCATTCATCAAAATCAACGCCTCACGGAGATGCAGCAATTACAGGCCGATTACATGGAGGACATCTTGAATCAAATCGCCTTACTCAAAAAATGAGTAAACGACAAAGCTGGAAACGTAAGCTACAGCCGTCATGAATACAAATTGTATGATCGGCCATTTCCAACTCTTCGTTTCTCTATAGACCACGGCTAGCGTACTCATGCATTGCATAGCAAATACATAAAACACAAGCAGCGATAAAGAACGCGCCACATTATAAAATGCGGCACCTGTTTGAGGATCTTTTTC
>JACMQM010000183.1 GCA_014376985.1 Cytophagaceae bacterium
AAAAGAAACATTTTGTCCTGCTTTAGTCAGCTTCACACACTTCTGTCCGGAGGATTCTGTTTCTACTTGATGCGCAGTATATTTAGGACCTAAAACAGTCCCAGTAGGTTTCATGGTCTCCGCTTCATAGGTAGTCCATGGCATCTCGGCACCACGTTTCTCCTGAGAAAAAGCTGTGAGTGTACTGCATGCAAATAATACTAAGATGTATTTATTCATACGATTCATATTTTGTTGTTTATTTTCTCTTTCCTTAACTCGATTAGCTGATGCTATATAAGTGCTTTTTACCAATCATTACTTATTGTATTACTATTTTTTGTATCACCCGCTTACCTGATTGACTGATAAGCTCTAATTGATAAGCACCAGTAGCTAAATGTTCCGGTAAATGAACAGAATGAGTATACCTATTACTGGTCGCATCGATACTGGATTGTAAAATAGTTTGCCCTAAGAAATTATACAAACGGAGCTGGTATTGGAAAGCCTCGCCATTTACAATTTCAAGTGTCAACATCCTACCTGATTCAATAGGATTCGGATAGGTTGCGACCTGGAAGACCCCATGAACGGAAGCCACAAACCGAATAGAGCTAAAATCCAATTCACCATTTACACTCACTCCTTTTATGCGGTAATAAGAAATCCCATCAAAAGCATTTTGATCAGTAAAAGAATATTCGTTTTTCCCAAGCACATCTATCGTTTCAATCGTTGCAAAATGAATACCGTCTGTTGACCGTTCTACTTCGTATTGCTTCATGGAAATTTCATTGGCTATTCTCCAGCGGACATTCACGGCATCATTTGTTTCCCGGATCACTTCTACTGACAATAAAGTAACAGGAAGAGCTATCAAGTCGATATCTATGATCACATCATCAATGTAAGCGGCATAACTTCCGCTTGTTGCCGGATGGTCATAACCAATAACGATGCCAGTGATCACATCTCCTAGTAATTCTCCGGTGCCTATCTGACAAGTAAATTGCTGCCATGTGCCTATGGTTCCTCTAGCCACAGAAGGTGTCATGGAACTCCCGTTGTTGTCAACATATGCCGGTAAATCCTTCAGCCTTTTCCCTGATTGGAAAATCAAATCGACTGAAGTGTATTGACCCAATGTATTGACGGAATATTTCCAGAACCGCAAACGCATGGCCGGTTTAACTTCTATCTTTGTATCTGAAGTTTTATAATAATAATTTGCCGATGTACCTGAAGTCGGAGTACCTGTTACTTTTGTACTGTACAATCCACTTTTAGTGAATGCAGGTTCATTGACAATGGCAACAGATGGGCTTGTTATACTAGTATTACTTACAACAGCCGGATTAAAGAAACAAGGATCTATCTTCAACGTTACATCAAGTGCCCGCCCTTCTGTGCGCATGGTAGTAAAACGACTCTCAAAACTGTTTCTGAAATAAATCGGTCCATTGGAATAAGGGACTTCAATAGTAGTGCTCACCGGAACATCGCCACGTAATGTTTTAGAAGCTCTCCCTGACAATCTCAAATAATAATCTGATGATGTCCATACACCGTCTTTAGCAAAGGTTTCAAAATACTGATCTGTAGGAATATCAAAATAATCCACTGCCCCATTGATGATATTGGTACTTTCTTCAAACTCATCTAACATGGCGATGTATACGGCTGTTAAACCTTGCGTCTTTGCATTGATAATTTGTTGCCAAAAATATTTTCCTCCTTCTCTACTGGTTTGCGAAAGTGTATAGTCTCCATTGACCCAGTTCGCGGCACCGGCAAATACAACCGGTAGATAATCCATTCCATTGCTTGTACAATAGTTTTTATCCGGCACCATGTTATTGGTCATGTAATTATTGGCACCTGCGATGGTGTTGTAGACGCCCACTGTCCAGGGAGAGATCGCATTCAATGAAGTGAATACAGGTCCAAATCCGGGTCCCGGAGAAGTTCTCCAATCGTTAGGTACGCCACCGATCACATAACAACCGCGAGATTTAAAAAAATCAATCAGTTGAGTACATTGTGCAGAGGTAGCCATGTTGTAACCTACTCCCCACATTTCTACTACAGGTTTTCCATTTACTGTGGCATAATTGGGTGAAGAAGTCAGTGCTCTGATCTGTTCAATTTCATAGACCCAATCTGTTTGCAAACGTTTTAAAATATCTGCGTCGGTGCCGTTCAAATCGTAACAGATATAAAATAACCGACCGGTAGCTTCGCAAGCATTCTTTACATTGCTTAATTGTGAAGTCGTTGTAATCGTAACACTTTTTCCAAGAGGAGAACCTACAAATCGTTGTATGGCCACTCCGTCTATACCTGCTTCTTGACACCAGTCCATCTGGCGATTGATAATGGAGGCGTCGCCTGAATTATAAAGAAGGGTAGGACTTCCATTTCCTAATGCGGCAAAATTAGTGGCATAACTTTCTGCTGCCGGCACTTCTGAGATATCAGGAAAACTCGCAATGTCTTCATTGATATGAAAACCTGCAGCCGGCACTACTCCGTACGACCAGTGACTCCAATCTGCAGCAGTAGCTCCTGCTTTGTGCCAGATCTGATAGCCAGCAAAAGACTTGTTCTTAAATTCTGAAATAGCGCTATTGGGTGATGCAGGAATAGGCTGCGTACCCGGATCAAGAGTGGTTTTATAAATTTTTATTTCTTTAATGTAGTTATCTTCTCCTCCATAACCCAATCTAAAATCCACCCCGTTCATATTGTTATTGAATGCGGCATCTGTCAAAGGAATAATAGCTGTTGCCCATTGATCGCTTTTTATTTTTTGAAAATCGGCACCCTGGTAATTATTACCAGGACTGTTATAATTAAACCAAATACTATTATTGCTGCCTGCATAGTATGTGATTGCAATGACCAGATTATTTTGAGTGGCAGGGATAACTGCTCGATTGCATCCTACATACATAAACTTACCGGATGGTATCCTGCGACACTGAATACCAGCAATCGTAGAGATGGTCGTGTAAGGTTCATTAGACGGATTATTATCAATAATCAACGTCATGTTATTCGACACAAAAGGATTGGTAAATGTAATGGAAGCTGACTCTGCAGGTAGTGTAATGCTTTGCGCATAACTACTTGTATTACCTATAGACATAAAAAAAACAACATACACCTCTACTGCCAGGATTAACCCTAAAATTTGTCGCAGAAATTGAGTAGTTGTTTTCATAGTGGTGAATGTTAAATGACTGTCAGGAATGAGAACTGATTATTTAAATGAAGACAATCAATTACCTCTTCTGTAAACAGTCACTTAATATCTTGTATAATAATTTTAGAGACACGACGAACACCATCGTTACCTATTATTTCTAATTGATAATATCCTGCAGGTATACCATGTAAGGAGAATTGACAAACCTCTATTCCAGCTGCTATATCAATAATATCATGGCTTACAGGCTGTCCTACGTTGTTATACAATTGTATTTGACAATTTCCACCTTTGGGATTCTCCAATTGAATGGTTATCCATCCCTCTCTTTTTACTGGATTAGGATAAGCATTCACACTGTGATAAATTTCACTAATTAAGCTTGTGGGAATTGGTGCTTGCGCATCTTCAATGATGATGTCATCGAAGTAAGCTGTATACGTTCCACTTGTTGAAGCATGATCGTAACCAATAATAATTCCTACCACGACATCACCAATCAATTCGCCGACTCCAATTTGACACGTATAATTTTGCCATGAACCGATAGTACCTCTTGCCACGTCAGGAGACATAACGTTACCATTGTTATCCGTATAAGCTGAGAGACTACTTAATCTTTTTCCTGATTGAAACAATAGATCAACAGATGTGTATTGTCCTAAATTGTCTAACGAATATTTCCAGAAGCTCAATTGCATATTGGCTTTTACGGCAATTTTTGTTTCGGATAC
>JACMQM010000184.1 GCA_014376985.1 Cytophagaceae bacterium
CCTGTTGCACTGACTGGCAATGTTTATGATGGCGTGCTTTATCCTAATCAGGAAGGATCAACTACTGAATGTTTGCCTAATGGGAATGTTCTTTACTATTCTAACTCATGTGCTATTGCGGATGGAACAAATGCGAACTTCGGACCTAATCCTATCGGCACAACAGGAAACTCTTCTACTCAGGGATGCATTTCAATTCCTAATCCAGCTAACCCCAATACTTCGTTTTATTTTATCACTACAGATGTAGATAACAGTGGAGGAAGTGACTGCTCAACGCCTTCAAGAGGCTTATGGTATTACGGTGCTAGTAATGCACCCTCTTTATCGGCAGGTACACAACTCATGGCTGCTACCCAGGTAGGTGAAGCAATTGCTGTTAGTTCTGATAATGCAGGTGGTTATTGGATCGTTGCACATGGACAATTGAATGGCACGAATGGTACGACATATTATGCATGGCATGTTTCTTCAGCTGGCGTAATTTCAGGAGCCCCTGTAACTAGCACAGGCTCATTGGTCGCAGATAATGGAAGACAACAAGCGACTATCAAATTCAACAAATGCAATAATAGAATTGGTTATATTACAAGAGGTGGATGGGAAGTATATAATTGGAATTCCACTACTGGTATATTAGGAACACTCATAAGATCAGGTTCTGTACCAGCAGGATTTGGATATGGATGCGAATTTTCTCCGAATGGTACAGTTTTTTATTTTACAGATCTTACAGAGTCTTTATACCATGTAGATTTGGCATCTGGTAATACTAATGATTTAATTTCTACAGACGGTGCCGGATCCTACAAAAGCTGGGGTAATATGCATATAGGTCCAGATGATAAGATCTATATATCTAACAGTTATGGTGCTGCTGATCCTGCACCAAAATACCTGGCAGTCATTTCAAATCCAAACTCTACAACTGTTGCGGGATGTGGATTTGTTAAGACAGGAGCCGGGTCATTTCAGCTTGCTACTGCTGGTAATTACCCTTCTACTCAGTCAGGCTTAATCACCTTAGGATGGCACAATCCAAAACTGCCAATCATTGTTTCTTCATCACCTATATGTGTAGGATTATCTTATACTTATAACCAGTACTATGGAGCTTCGATTCCTGTGCTAGCCAATTCCGAAGAATGGGATTTCGGATCAGGCTATGTTACGGGTCTAGGAGCAACGCCTACACATAACTTTGGAGCAGATGCAACTTATCCTGTTAAGTTAAGAGTGAAAGATCAAAACTGTCAAGTCTTTTATGAACAAACCACAAATGTTGTAGTTAGTTGTACTGCACCTGTTACATTGCTCTCTTTCAAAGGAAGAAAAGATAATGGGGGAGTTCTTTTAACATGGCAAACTGCAATGGAACTGAATAATGATTATTTCGATATTTTAAGATCTTATGATGGTGTCAATTTTGTAAGTATTGGAACAAAGCAAGGCGCAGGAAACACCAAAGCCCTTCTTAATTATTCTTTCTCTGACTTAACAGCTACAGGAAGTCAAGTGTATTATAGATTGATACAACATGATTTTGATGGTAAAACTGAAGGCAGCAGTATTGTAACTGTTAAATTAGACAAATCGTTTGGTGCTCCAATAGGCATTACCCCTAATCCATTTAATGAATCATTTGTTCTCACAAAGTTCAATGATGAAAAGGCATCAGTTATTGTTTACGATTTGCTAGGCAGAATACTAGAACAAAAATCATCTTCAGAAACAGAGGTTGTTATTCAATTAGGCACAGGATTAGCGACTGGCACTTACATCGTAGAATACATAACAACAGCAAGTTCTTATACCACGAGAGTTGAAAAACAATAAACGCTGAATGACCTAAAAATAAAAAGTCCCTCGCTATATAGCAAGGGACTTTTTCATGGGTGGATGATGGGGCTCGAACCCACGACCCTCGGTACCACAAACCGATGCTCTAACCGACTGAGCTACAACCACCGTGTTAGGAATGCATTAATTCCGATGACAAAAGTAGTATACCCGCTGTTATTATACAAGTATAACAGACTTTTTATCTGTCAAACGCTAAGCGTTGGCCATATTGGTGCTCATTGAATTTGCCCTCGGAATACACTAAATGACCAGATACCAAGGTATGCTTGATCTTGTGCGTAAAGGTATAGCCTTCAAATGGAGACCATCCACAATGGTAAAGGATGTTATCCTTAGTTACCGTTTCTGTTTGCTTGGGATCTACAAGCACTAAATCGGCGTGGTATCCTTCTCTAATATATCCGCGACGATTGATTTGGTATAAAATAGCAGGATTGTGACACATTTTTTCAACGATCCGTTCAAGACTAATCTTTCCTTTGCTGAAGAAGTCAAGCATAGCCAAAAGACTGTGCTGCACTAAAGGTCCTCCCGAAGGGGCGTCCAAATAACGTTTGTTTTTCTCTTCCAGGGTATGAGGCGCATGGTCCGTGGCAATCACATCAATGCGATTGTCCAGTACTGCTTGAAAGATAGCATCTCTATCGGCCGCACTTTTTACAGCAGGATTCCATTTGATGAAATTACCTTTTGTTTTATAATCTTCGTCGCTGAACCATAAGTGATGGATGCAGGCTTCCGCCGTGATTCTTTTATCTTTTAAGGGTAGGGTGTTTTCAAAAAGAGATAACTCTTTGGCGGTTGAAATATGTAGAATATGCAAGCGCGCATTGTGTTTCTTGGCTAAGGCTACCGCCATAGAAGAAGATTCATAACAGGCTTCCGCATCACGTATAAAGGGATGAAAGGTAGCATCTATGTTTTCTTCGCCATATTCTGCAATGATGCGTTGCTGATTGGCTTTTACCATCGGATCGGATTCGCAATGCGTAGCAATCAGCATCGGTGAATTGGAAAAAATAGCAGACAAGGTTGCAGATTCATCTACGAGCATATTCCCGGTAGAGGAACCCATGAAAATTTTAATTCCGCAAATGGTTTTAGGGTTAGCTTTGACGATTTCATCAATGTTATCATTAGTTGCTCCCAAGTAAAATGAATAGTTCGCTAAAGAACAATTAGAGGCAATGGTATATTTATCTTCTAACAAAGATAAGGTAACAGTATTTGGTACGGTGTTAGGCATTTCCATATAGGTTGTCACTCCACCGGCTACCGCTGCTTTGGCTTCTGTATAAATAGTGCCTTTATGAATCAACCCTGGCTCTCTGAAATGCACCTGATCATCTATTGCTCCAGGCATTAGGTATAATCCTTCCGCATTAATTACCTGATCAGCGGCTTGATCAATCGTTCCTATTTTATCAATCAGGCCGTCTTTTACCAATACATCGGCAATAAATCGTTTCCCTTCATTTATTATTTCTGCTTGCTTAATGAGTATGGTAGACATATTGTGTATTTTTGTCATTCAATTTAGGCATCAATTTCCATTGGGATTCGAACAATTCAAAATAAACAAGCAGCTTTTACAAGCGATTTCTGATCTGGGTTATGAACATCCTACAGAAGTGCAGGAAAAGGTTATTCCACAGGTCTTTGCAGGCCATGATTTATTTGGCGTGGCGCAAACAGGTACGGGCAAAACAGCTGCTTATCTTATTCCGATCATCAAGCAACTCAATTACGCACAAGGCAATGATCCTCGTGCTTTAATCATGGCTCCTACGCGCGAATTGGTGATGCAGATTGAAGAGCAAGCACAATTGCTGGCAAAGTATACCGATTTGCGAGTCGTTGCTTTATACGGCGGCATTGGTCCTAAAACGCAGATTGAAACAGTAAAGAAAGGAATAGACCTGATTATCGCTACGCCTGGTCGCTTCATGGAAATATACCTGAAGGAATTTATCGTGGTGAAATACATCAAGCATTGGGTGTTGGATGAAGCGGATAAAATGATGGACATGGGCTTTATGCCGCAGATCCGGAAAATGCTGGAGATTCTTCCTCGTAAAAGACAAAACTTATTGTTCTCCGCTACCTTACCGGAGAAAGTAGTGAAGTTATCGGAAGACTTTTTGTTGTATCCGATGAAAATCGCGGTTACTCCTCAGGCAACTACAGCGACTACCATAGAACAGATTCTTTACGAAGTACCCAATTTTCAAAGTAAGCTCAACCTCTTACTTCATTTATTGAAGGATAGTAGCATGGAGCGTTTGATTGTATTTGCCCGCACAAGAACAGCTGCCAACCAGATCTTTGATGTTTTATCGCCTTATGTAGGTGAATCAATTCGTGTGATTCATGCCAACAAAGGACAAAATACACGCATCAATTCAATAGACGATTTTAAAGAAGGATCTATTCGAGTATTGGTGGCTACAGATGTGGCCGCAAGAGGAATTGATGTTACCATGGTCAGTCACGTAGTGAACTTCGATGTTCCATTGATTTATGAAGATTACGTACACCGTATTGGTCGTACGGGCAGAGCCGGAAATTTAGGTGTGGCCATTACATTTATGAATCCAGCGGAAGAATACCATGTCCGTAAGATTGAAAAATTGATTGCTCAGCGCATCAAAAGAACATTGATTCCATTAGATGTTGAATTTGTCAAAACTCCTCACGAAGAGAGGCAGGCGATAGCCAGAGAAATTGACGATCAAAAACGTAAAGAAAATCCTGATTTCAAGGGCGCATTTCACGATAAGAAAGAGAGAATCCCCGAAAAATCGAAGAAAAGGCACAAACGATA
>JACMQM010000185.1 GCA_014376985.1 Cytophagaceae bacterium
CCTAACGAAATGAAGGCTGCTATCTTTCCTCCTTCGGACATTCTCGTGACATCTACAATAAACAATTTAAGTAGTGTAATAGAGAACACAACCAATGATATGATTCTGTAGGTCTTTATCTTCTTCGCCATTCCTATGTACATCACAAGGAACGAACATAGTCCCCACAGTATAGGATAACCGATCTGAAAGATATGATTCTGAATCATCGTCACTTTATGATACTCGCCACCGCTGTATAACATACAAACCAATGTATTCTGAAGCTCTAAACTTAACAGGATGAGTGCTACAAATGAACTCACCCAAAAGAACGCTTTGAAGGCCGTGGAAGATATTGGATAAAATTTATGCAACAACAAACCGCAAAGCCATACCATGGTTAATAGTAGTAAGCTTAAAAGATAATGTACATAATAATGAATCGAAGCTATTTCAGGAGTTGCAAACAGGTAATCGTTTCTCATGTATAACACACCAAACTGATAACAAACAGCAAAAGCAATCAAACAAATTCCAGTAAAAATGAAGGAAACAGTTGTCAGTAATTTGCTTTGTTGTTTCAAAGAAATGATAATAAATACCAAGGCAAAAACAAAGTTATACAATTCCAGGTAGTTGATTCTAGCGCCTTTTAATTCTATTCTTCCGATCAATTGGTAATTAAGTTCCAGTAAGAAAACGAGGTAGACAAGTACAATTCCAATAACCATCAATGCCATGCGGTAATCTTTAGCTGTAATGTCTTTTATGATATCTCCGGTTTCTTTTTTCAGCAATACCACTAATAAGCCAATAGAACCTATGGCAATCACACCCGTGACAAATGCTTTATTCAAAAGAATATTCACGTCAAGAGAACTATACTCGTAAATATTAAACCAATCCATGACAAGACTAACGAGCATTAAAGCTGTTACAATCATTGAACTGATTTTAATCAATTGAATACCTGATTTTTGAGACAACCATAACAACAACACAGCTTCCGTCGCCCAGAAAAGAGTAATGTAATTGCCCTCCAATTGCACCGGTGCGGCTAAGCTTACAAATGTCAGCACCATACCAATAAGCAGATAGATCAAATTTATATCTGCTTTTTTTGATTTGTATAAAGTATAAGCAAAGATGAAATTGAATATAGCAATCACTGCAGTAAATAATCCTTGATACAAACCACCTTCAATATTTTTCAAAATCAGAATGCCAGCCGCATAGTAAGCAAATGTATTACTCACCAAAATCATAATTTGAGACGCCACAAACTTATTATTTGCCTTCAGATTATTAATAATGTTCATGACAAAAAACACAACATAGAATATGGTAGCGAAGACTAATGCCCCTGCATATGGAGGAGTTACATCATCTGTATTAAGCACCTTAGTCCCTAACCAAGCACCGTATAGCAAAATCGTAAAGGCATAACTCACAATATTGACAATGTTCCAGCTTTTGAAATAAGCCAATACAATCATTCCTACATTCAATAGTAGAACATATGAAAACAATGTAATATAATTCCCGGATCCTGTACTCAGCATCATAGGTGAAGCAAAGCCACCAACGATAGCTAGGACAGCAAGTTCCTGTCTGTCGTAAGCAATGGAAAGTATGATGGCGAAAGCTGTAATGACAACCATTAAGATGAATGCTACGAGTTGCGAAAAAATTTGGTAGTCCTGGAAAGCAATCGCTATAGTAAAGTAAAATACGGCTAATCCTCCACCGACAAGAACAGAGCTGAATGCTTTAAAATTTTTACGGAGTTTATGTGCCACTCCTATTAATATACCACCGCATGCGATACCTATGGCTACTCTTCCGATCTCATTGATCCAGTTTTGATCAATGGCAAATTTTACAAAGAAGCCAATCCCTAAAACGAGAATAGCGATACCGATTTTATTGATCAGGTTCTCTCCTATAAATTTCTCTAAATCCGGATTGCGTTCCCAGAACGATGGACCGGCCGGTACAGGAGGTTTAACAGGTATTGGTTTAACAGCAGGCCTAGGAATAATAGAAGTAGGGATAACTTTCGAAACTTCTGGTTGAGGTTCCGGAACTCTAACAATCGGCGTGACGGGCTGATTGAAAAGGACCTCTGTAATTGGTTCTGGCGGAGTTTCTTTGACAATGACTTTATTCGTTACTTCCTCTGAAGGTTTTTGGTAAACTGATTGATCCGTTGGCTTCCATTTATCCAAGTCTTTCTTCAATGCCACGATTGTACTTTCCAGCTTAGTGATTTTCTTGTCTACGCTGTCAAAGCTTCTTAACAGGCTGCTGTTGTTAGAGACAATGATAAAAATGATAACCAGTAATACGATAAAAATAAAATATTCCATGACGCTTATTTTTTGAGTAAAGATTAACAAGCCTGCTTTAGAATTGCCACAGGCATTTCAATGGATTAGAGGCATAAAAGATTACTAAGATAGCAAATCAGTTGAAATTAGCCATATCAAATAAATTGGCTAAATAAATCAATAAGAATAAGTGTTTTACTGATCGTACCCTAAAGGCTAAAAAGAAAAAAACCTGCTACAAGTCTCCGCTAAGCAACTTGCAACAGGTTATAAAAAAAATAAACTCTAGCTTTTTGGCCTAGATATTCACCAGCGCTTCGTCGTGCTGAGAAATATCCAAACCTAATTTTTCTTCTTCTTCATTTACACGAAGAGGGATGATTTTATCCGTAATGAATAACAATACATATGAAAGGACGAAAGCAAAGGCAGAAACAAATACCAAAGCAAACAAGTGTTTCAAAAACAATGTGGTTTCGCCGAAGAACAAGCCTTGTTCAGCCACTGCACCATTTACAGCGGTAGAAGCGAATATACCAGTCATCAACATACCCATCATACCGCCTACACCGTGGCAAGCAAATACATCCAAGGTGTCATCTAATTTAGAACTGGCTCTCCAGTGTGCAACGATGTTAGAAACTACAGCTGCAATAGCACCGATGAAGATAGAAACAGGAACAGATACGAAACCAGCAGCAGGAGTAATTGCTACAAGTCCTACTACAGCACCGATACAGAAACCGAGTGCAGATACTTTTTTACCACGAGTGACGTCAAACAGTACCCATGATAGACCAGCAGTAGCAGCAGCGATGTGAGTTACAGCGAAAGCAGACACAGCCAATGGACCAGCACCGCAAGCAGAACCTGCGTTGAAACCGAACCAACCGAACCAAAGTAGCGCCGTACCAAGCAATACGTAAGGGATATTAGCAGGAGGCAAGATGTTTGCTTCGATGTGTGATTTACGACGTTTCAAATACAAGGCACCAGCCAAAGCTGCCCAACCTGCACTCATGTGTAC
>JACMQM010000186.1 GCA_014376985.1 Cytophagaceae bacterium
ATGTGATCTGCCAACTCTCCCATCGTAAATGTTTCGTACAATAAATACGTACTTTCAAAATCGTCGGGGCGCATGTCCAGCGTCAGCTCTCTGTTCATTCCTTTAGTAAAAGTCTCTTTACCGTCTTTGAAAGAACGCTCGACATAACTTTCCACAAACCATTTCTTCTTGTCATCTTTCCACTCAATGCGTGGCGCTTTGAGTTTATAACTCATGTTATTGCCAATAATTTTTTCCAATGTAAACTGATAGCCGACCTTTGTATGGTTATTGTAGCTTTCTAGAAAAACAAACGTATCGTCCGATGTTTTAAGATGTACATTCCTTCCTCCGAAATAATAATTTTCTTTGACGTATTTATTTTCAAAATCTACTTTGGCTTTATTGGCAACAGGGATCAACCACTCTCCCATGTAGAAGGACAACAATCCAATCACACTAGCGCTCAATACAAAGGGTCTCAGGAAGCGAAGGAAACTTATACCCGAACATAACATCGCGATGATCTCTACTCGTGCCGCCATATTTGCCGTGACAAATATGGTAGCGATAAAAATGGTAATGGGACTTAATAAATTGACGAGGTAAGGAATAAAATTAAAATAATATTCTACCATGATGGTATAAGGACTCAAGTCGCTTTTGATAAAATCATCCAGCTTCTCCGTAATGTCCACCACTACCAATATAGAAATCAGCAAGGCCACCACAAATGCATAGGTAGTCAGGAATGTTCTTATAATATAGACATCCAGTTTTTTTAGCATACACTTACAGTCTTTGCATTACTCTTTTTATGGTTTCATCTTTCCACTGACGAAACGTTCCCTCCAAAATTTTCACTCTTGCTTCTCTGACCAGCCACATATAAAAACTCAAGTTTTGTATACTGGCAATCATACCGCCTAACATTTCATCGCTGCGCACCAAATGGCTCAAGTACGCTTTGGTATAATATTGATTGATGTAAGAATCCAATCCATCATCGATCAGACTGAAATCTGTTTTCCATTTTTCGTTGCGGATATTAATGATACCGTGTGTGGTAAACAACATCCCGTTTCTTGCATTGCGCGTCGGCATCACACAGTCAAACATGTCTATGCCTAAAGCAATGCATTCCAAAATATTTTCAGGTGTTCCTACACCCATTAAATAACGGGGCTTATCTTTTGGTAAAATAGAACACACCAAATCCGTCATTTCGTACATATCTTCCGCAGGCTCGCCTACCGATAAACCTCCGATGGCATTTCCTTCGCGTTCAAACGAAGCAATGACTTCCGCCGATTGCTTGCGCAAATCTCTGAACACGCTGCCTTGTACAATAGGAAAGAGCATTTGTTTGTGTCCGTATTTCTCTTCCGTGGTATCAAATCGTTCGCAGCATCTTTTCAACCACTGATGCGTGATACCCAATGATTTTTGCGCGTAACCAAACTCACATGGATAAGGTGTACACTCATCAAAAGCCATGATGATGTCCGCACCAATGGTACGCTGCACATCCATTACACTTTCCGGAGTAAACAAATGTTTAGATCCATCAATGTGTGATCGAAACTCGACTCCATTTTCCTTGATCTTGCGAATGCCTGCCAGGGAATACACTTGAAATCCTCCGCTGTCTGTCAGCACAGGGCGGTTCCATCCATTGAAGCCGTGGATACCACCTGCTCTTTCTATGATGTTCATCCCAGGACGTAAATACAAGTGATAGGTATTGGCCAGTATGATCGGTGCGTTAATGTCCTGCTCCAAGTCACGCTGATGTACGGCCTTCACCGTTCCTGCAGTGCCCACCGGCATAAAGATGGGTGTTGGAATATCACCGTGTGCGGTATGCAACACTCCAGCCCTCGCCTTTGAACCCGGATCTAATCCTTTTATATCAAACATTCTTTGCTCACTCAAAATTTGTGTTACAAAAATAGTTTTATTTCGCTTTATTTAAGTCTTTCTAGCCTTGTATTCGAAGAATGATTGTTTTTTTATGGTGTCTGTACATTTTCTCTGCTTTGGTAAGGCTGCTCTGGTGGTTTATCTTCCGGCTGAAGATGCTTTTCAGGATGCCCATTAATGCCTCTTCTTACGGAAAAGAAAAACTTGGCATCTCTGTCGTGGTTTGTGCCCATAACAACCTGCCTGGTTTGCAAAAGCTATTGCCTCTGCTGATTTCCCAAAAAGATGTACTGTTTGAAATTGTTATTATCAATGACCGGTCCACAGACCAGACCGATACCTGGCTGACGGAACAAGCCAAACAGCTTGGACTTCTGACGGTGGTAACCATTTCAGAAACAGCCAAGGATTGGAATCCCAAAAAATATGCCTTAACTCAGGGAATCAAAGTCACACAATATCCTCTACTTGCCCTGACAGATTCAGACTGTGTGCCTTTATCAGACCAATGGCTGTCTCATATGGAAGAAAGGCTGAGATCGACTAATAAAAATATTTTTTTGGGTTACAGTCCTTACGAAGAGCAACCAAGGCTGCTGAACAAGATCATTCAAACCGAAACACTGTTTACGGCTTTGCAATACTTGTCCATGGCCAATGCCGGTTATACTTATATGGGAGTCGGAAGAAACCTGGGCTACAGAAAAAGTTTTATTGAAAAACATGTCGATGACTTTCCTTTTCAAAATCATTTAGGAGGAGACGATGATTTGCTGATCAATCAACTTTCCAACGGAACAGACGCAGTAACCAGCCTTGAACCCCAAAGTTTTGTCCTTACTTTCCCTCCTGCAACCCTCATCAACTGGTGGAATCAAAAAAGAAGGCATTTATCTGCCGGTATGCACTATAAAACAGGAACAAAAATCCTCTTGAGTACCTATTGGCTCTCCGCATCGGCCTTTTGGTTGAGTTTTATACTCTTGCTACTAGTATATAAAGGTGACACCATTCTTGTGCCAATGATGGTGCATTTCTCCTTTTTTGTCTTGGGAACAATCCTTTTATTGCCTGTTTTTAGAATATTTAAGGCAGGAAGGCTAATACCGCTATTCCTATTTTGGGATTTTTTATATATTGCATCGTCAAGTATTATAGGTTTTAGTACTTTTTTGGTCAAAAATAAAAAATGGAACTAAACAGAGAGTTTTCAGAAAAAGCAAAGAAAGACTTCCTACTGATAGAACGAGCGAAATCTACAGGAGATGAGAAAGCCTTTGCCGAACTGATGTCAAGGTATAAAAAGCCCGTTTACCATATGATCTTAAAGATGATCAGAAATGTGGATGACGCCGAAGACCTTACCATTGAAGCCTTTGCCAAAGCATTCAAGAACCTGGCTAAATTCAATCCTGAATTTACTTTTTCTACCTGGTTGTTCCGTATTGCTACCAACAACTGTATTGACTTTATGCGTAAAAAGAAACTGGCTACCACCAGTATCAGCGGTACCTATAAAGATGATGCGGGTGAAAACGTAGACATGGAGTTTAAAGATGGCGGACTGAATCCGATGGAAGAAGCCATTAAGGCACAAAAAGTAGCCTTGGTACAATCTATCGTTACAAAACTTCCTCCCAAATACCAGACATTAGTGAAGTTGCGTTACTTTGAAGAACTCTCTTACGAAGAAATTGCAGTAGAATTGGATGCTCCGCTTGGAACAGTGAAAGCGCAGTTGCACAGAGCCCGTGAATTGCTGTATGACCTGGTGAAGCACCGCAAAGATTCCATGTAATACCTATCCTGTGGAATTGATCACCAACTACTTTCCTGTATTGAGCGCACGTCAGCTCGAACAGTTTAAACAATTAGCACCTCTTTATGCAGCGTGGAATGAACAAATCAATGTCATTTCAAGGAAGGACATTGACTTTTTATACGAACGCCATATTCTTCACTCTTTAGGTATAGCCAAAGTAATCGCCTTCAAACCCGATACCCACGTCCTGGACATCGGTACAGGCGGAGGATTTCCCGGTATTCCTTTGGCGATCTTGTTTCCGGAAACCACTTTTGTATTGATTGACTCTATTGGCAAAAAAATCAAAGTCGTTCAGGAAGTAGCTCAAGCCATTGGTTTGACCAACCTTACTGCCATTCACGGCAGAGCGGAAGAGGTAGACGAAAAGTTTCACTTTATCGTGAGCCGTGCCGTCACCAGACTCAAACCTTTTTATGAGTGGACAAAGAATAAATACAGTGGAGAACAGTTTAATGATCTTAAAAACGGGATCCTTTACCTCAAAGGTGGAGACCTGGACGAAGAGGTTGCGGAATTGAAAAAACCGGTGCAGCTATTTAGTCTTTCTGATTTTTTTGAAGAAGAGTTTTTTGAGACGAAGAAGGTGTTGTACGTTCCGGTTAATAATGTGTCCTCTAAGAAATAGAAGACGTTTGTTAATTTATTGTTTGAATAAATAAAAGGTCTAGTCTTTTTTAATCAGGAGAAGATTCATAAAAGCACGATAGAGTTGGGCGTTACCGCCAATCCCATTTCGAGGTTTAAACAATCTTAGTGCTGGCGGTCGGGCTCTCGCTCCAAGTCCGCCTTCCCTCTAACCCACCACACTTCGGGCTTTCCAATCGATCCCTAACGCAAAACAGCAAGAGTTTGAGCAAGAGCAACATTCAACTTTATTTTCATTCCATTCTCCTTTGTGCAGTGGGCGTCCAGGAAAAGAGCAAATCTCTGAAGACATACTCACCCATTAACTACACGCAGTCAAAGAATCTTCAATGTCTTCAAAAATTGCTTTTGGTGGCACCCTTTTCTTTTGTTACTTTTTTTTGGGTAGCGCCAAAGCAAAGTAAAAGGTTGGAATGAAAGCTAAATCATAGCTTAGCTCTTCTCTTTCAAGAAGCGCGCAGGGGCCTCCCTAATGCGGTTCAGTACGTTTGCGTTAGGGATCAAGTGGAAAGCCCGTAGCGCGCTGGTTTTGCGCAGCAGGCGGACTTGGAGCGAGAGCCCGACCGCCACGAGAAAGATTGAAAAGGCTTGTAAGATTGATTGGCGGTAACGCCCTAATCATTCCATTACTTATCTTTCTACCAAAACAAAAATCCATCTTCTCCTTTCTTCCAATCCAACATAGACAACTCTTAGAGAACCTCCCTTCAAACTTTTAAATTCACTTTTACGAAAAATAAATTCGTCACACTACTACTATAATGTCGTATCCAAAAACTAAATTACTCTACATATCTTCCTTCGGATATAAGGCCCTCTCAAACATCTTTTTTTATGAAAAAAACAATTGGACACTTCCTCTCCTACCTCTCCCTTGCCTTTGCCGCTGCGCTTGTTTTTACTTCTTGCAGTAGTGACAACGATCTTCAGATCACCGCTAAAAACTTTCAAGACATTGTCGAACAACAACAGAACCTGACCTTTACATTCAGTGAAGACCTTGCGCCTGATTCGCTGATTAATCAATGGTCGAAAGAAACGTACATTACTTTTACACCCGCAGTAAAAGGCAAATTTAAATGGACAGGAAAAAACGAATTGACATTCTCTCCGGAAGTGCGTTTTGAAGAAAGTACTTATTACACCGGCGTTTTCAGCGATAAGATATCCAGTGCCAGTGCCGATAAAAAAGAGTTGCGAGACGAAGACGAAAAATTTACTTTTCATACACCTTACCTGAATGTTGTTAACCTGAATACCTTCTGGGCAAAAAATGAAATTGATCGATCGATTAATGAGGTGGTCAATGAATTGACTTTTAACTATACCGTCAACACCGGTCAACTAAAAAACTTAATGGAGATTACTGTAGGTGGTTCTGCTGTTGCCTATGACATACATACCAACGGTGTCAATTCATTGGTCAGCATTGCCATCAAAGAAAACGGCAATTACAACGACAAGCCGATTGTCATTACCATCAAGCCGGGCTTGAAATGTACAACCGGCACATACCAAACCAAAGAGCCAATCGTTTTTAAAAGTGTCATTCCCTCTAAAGACAATTTTAGAATTATACAGATTCAAAGTTTGTATGAAAATGGAAAAGGTTACTTACAAGTGACCACCAACCAGGAAGTAGGAAGCACCAACATCAGCGGTCAGGTATCAATAGATCCGGCAGTTGCTTTCACTACAGAAAAAACAAACGGAGGATTTAAAATCAACGCAGAGTTTACAGAAAAACAAACATACAGTATTACCATCAAAAAAGACCTGGAAGGAATCTTCGGCGGTCGCCTGCCTTCTGACTATGAACAAACAATAGTGTTTGGTCCGCAGGAACCTTATATCAGTTTTGCCAATAAGAAAGGAATCTATTTGAGCAATGCCGGTTTTAAAAATATTGGTTTGCAGATCATCAATGTTACCAACATACAAGTGACAGTGCATAAGATCTACGAGAACAACATCAATGCGTTCTTCGGACAAAACAGTCATTACTTCTCCTCTAACGAATACGAATCGGATTATTATTCTGACTACGATTACCTGGACATGTCTGACCTGGGCGACATTGTGTACGACAAAACAATTTCTACCAAATCATTGAGCAAAGACAATGGCGTTTCTTTATTGCCACTTCAATTTGACAACGTCAATGATTTCAAAGGAATATATGTCGTGAAAGTACAATCAGATAACGACAATTACATCAATGCCAC
>JACMQM010000187.1 GCA_014376985.1 Cytophagaceae bacterium
GGAATTGGTGCTTGCGCATCTTCAATGATGATGTCATCGAAGTAAGCTGTATACGTTCCACTTGTTGAAGCATGATCGTAACCAATAATAATTCCTACCACGACATCACCAATCAATTCCCCAACACCAATCTGGCAGGTATAATTTTGCCACGAACCGATTGTTCCTCTGGCTATGCCTGGCGACATTTGACTACCATTATTATCTGTATAAGCAGTTAAAGTGCTTAATTTTTTTCCAGACTGAAAAAGTAAATCAACAGATGTGTATTGTCCTAAATTGTCTAACGAATATTTCCAGAAGCTCAATTGCATATTGGCTTTTACGGCAATTTTTGTTTCGGATACTTTGTAATAATAATTGGAAGAAGTAACAGAGTTGGGAGTACCTGTTACTTTAGTCGTAAACAATCCTGTTTTCGCATACGATGAATTATTTTCTATAGCCACAGATGGAGCATTAACATTAGTGTTGAATACCACCGCTTCATTATAAAAACAAGGATCGATATTGAAATAACCAGAACCATTATCGTATTGTGCAAATCGTTTTTCAAAACTATTGCGGTAATATACCGGACCTTCTGAATAAGCAATAGGGACGGAAGAAGTGATTGGCAGTGTACCTTTCAATAATTTTGTTTCTGCAGCGGCCAGTCTCAAATAAAAATCGGAAGAAGTCCATATGCCATCGGCACTTGTTGTGACAAAATATTGATCCGTAGGAATCATTGAATAGTCTGTTGCTGCTTTCATGATGGCAGTGCCTTCATCGTATTCATCAAACATAGCGAAGTACATATTCGATACATTAATACTTTTTATATTCAAGGCCTGGTTCCAACTAAAATCACCTGCTTTTCTCGGAATAGAATTAGGCAAACCATTGTTCCATTGCGACCAGGAGAAGCCAGGAAATAAAACAGGCATGTACGCTTTATTTATTCCATCCGTATATACTTTATCAGGAATCAATAAATTATTTTTAAAATTCGTTGCGCCAGCTACATCTCCGAATCGACCAACAGACCACGGGGAAATCATATCAAATTCTTTGTAAGCATTTAAGAAATTACTTTTAGAATCACCTGTACCTGTTCTCCAATAAGTAGGAACGCCGCCTATCACATAACATCCGCGAGCTTGCAGGAAGTTGATCAAATCAATAGTCTCTTGTTCTGTTCCCGGATGATTGCCTGTAAAACCTGTACCCCACAATTGCACCACCGGTTTGTTGTTTACTGTAGCATAAGCCGGAGAGGAAGTCAAGGCATAGGATTGTTCAATATTGTAGACCCAATCAAACTTGATGATATCATCCCAGGTATCATCTAAACCAGAAGAAGAAATATCATAGCAGATATAAAAAATCTTATTGGTTACTTCTGCTGCCGCCTTAACTTTTAGAGGAGACGCTGCAGGCGAATTATTGATCACAGAACCAATACCATTGATAAAACGCTGTAAGGCCACACCATCAATGCCCACAGACTGCATCCAATTAAAATGTTTATTAATAACAGTGGCATTAGAAGAATTAAATAATTTAGAAAGAGTTCCATCTCCTAAATTAGCAAAACCTGTTGGAGCCAGATCTGTTGATGCATATTCAGTAACATCAGGATACACTTCAAAATTTAAATGCCCGACTGCAGGCTGCGCATTACCAGCCCAGTGAAACCAACCGGAAGTAGGTGTACCGGTGCTAAACCAAACCTGATAACCTGCTACAGATTTACCGATAAATTCAGAATAGGAACTTCCTGTGGTTGTCGGAACAATTTCAGCAGCTGGATTTAGTGTGCCGATGGCAAACGTAATTTCTCTGATGTAATTATTAAAACCAGTAGTTGTTCCAATACGGAAATCCGCTCCGTTATTCTGCGCATTTCTTAGTGAAGCATCTGTTAAGGCAATCGTTGCAGTAATCCATGCATTCGTAGCCGTTTTCTTAATGCCTATATATTTATAGTTGTTGGCTCCGGTACCATTGTATTGGAAAGCCAAGTCATCTGTACCATTGTCGTAATAAGTAAGCGTAACAATTAAATTATTTTGTGCAGCACTAATCGTAGCATCGTCAACATTAAAATAACCGTACTTGCTACTTGGAATCTGACGGCATTCCAAACCACCTGTGGTAGTTTGAATGGTGTATGGTTCATTATTAGGATCAGTTACCGTAAAATGTGTCAAATGATTTGACACTATGGTATTTGACAATACGATAGAGGCCACAGGAGTTGCCGCTTTTGAAACGACAGCCATACCTGCTAGAAAAATTATAAGAATAAATGAAAGTAAATTTCTTGTCATCCGATCCATGCTATAACAAACTTTCTTTTTATTTATAGAATTAGTATTTTACTTCCCGTAAGGCCAATGGTATTGATCATTGTCATTTTCAATCCATCCTTTTTCTTTTCTTTTGATCGCCCAAAAGAAAAGGGCGCCACGAAAAACCAATTAAAAAAGACCCTTTTAGATCCTTTAAACGGCACGAAGTTAATGCTACACAGGGGTCTCCTTTAATTCGCTCTTTTCGTGGACGCCTGCCGCACCAAGACTTAGTGATTGTGCTCATGCAGTAAGCCTGATTAGTTTCAAGCAGAATTAATCAGGCTACGGGAACTAAATCACTAATTCTATTTATTTAAATGCCGACCAGGAAAACAGTGTACTGATCCGGGTCGGCATTTCTTAATCAAATCCTTCGCTAAAAGAACTTTTATTTTATCAGTTTTAAACTAATCGCAAATCCTCCGCCTTCAGCCAGCTTGAATGTTTTACTTGTACTTTTATCTACTGTGAAGTGTTCAATATCTATTGCCGTAGGATTGTTTTTGTAGTGAGCTTTTGCTCCATCTTTATAAACAATCGCCTCGTATTTTTTTCCCGCTTCCAGGAAATCGAAGTTCACTGTGATCTCACGTTTGTTCTCATCCGTAATACCTCCGACAAACCAATTTCCTGTTCCTTTCTCTTGTCTTGCAATGGTAACAAAATCTCCTACTTCACCATTTAATGGAACTGTTTTTTCCCAATCTACCCCTACATCTTTGATGAATTGGAAGGCAGGTTGGTTTTCATAATTCTCAGGTAAATCGGCAGCCATTTGAATAGGACTATAGATCACGACATACAAGGCCAACTGTTGAGCCAGTGTAGTGTTTACTTGATTATCTGGTTTGGGCTTCAAGGAAATTTCAAAGATACCCGGAGTAAAATCAAACGGTCCTGCAAGCATTCTTGTAAATACAACAATCGGTAAATGTTCTGGAGGGTTACCACCATCACTTGCCCATGCATTGAATTCCTGACCTCTTGCTCCTTCAGCAGAAACAAGGTTAGGATAGGTACGACGAAGACCTGTAGGTTTGATCGGCTCATGCACATCAATAGCCACCTGATATTCCACGCCTTTATTTATTACTCTTTGATAATGATTTACCATCCATTGTCCATCATGGTATTCTCCTTTTGGAAGCACTGGTCCTACATATCCTGTCTTCACAGAATGTATACCCAGACTCTTCATCATTTTATAAGCGGTGTCTAACTGCTTGTCGTAAGTACGAGGCGCTGCAGAAGTTTCATTGTGCATGATCAGCTCTACACCTTTTTCTTTTCCATATCTCACTACTTCTTTCAAATCGTAATCAGGATAAGGTGTAACAAAATCAAACACACCATCTCTGTCATCAAATCCAATCCAGTGTTCCCATCCAGTATTCCATCCTTCTACCAACACACCTGTGATTCCATTCTTTGCAGCGAAATCGATGTATCGTTTGGCATTGGCTGTAGTGGCTCCGTGTTTGCCACTTGCTAAATCCCAGGTAGATTTATTCAAGTGCATCTCCCACCAGATCCCTACATATTTTTTAGGCTTGAACCAGCTGACATCACCAATCTTATTCGGTTCATTCAAATTTTCAATCAATCTTGATTCAATCAACTGAGTTGCTTTATCAGCGATCTGAATGGTTCTCCATGGTGTTACAAAAGGAAGAGCGCGCTTTACCTTATAACCCAAACGATCAGAACCTACTAATCCACTCGTCAACAAATAATCTCCACCACCCAACTTTAAGGTCATCCCTGCATAATCCGTAAGATTAGCTTCGTGAAAAGCTAAATGTAACCCGTCTGAAGTACGCATGGTTAAAGGTGTAAGAACAGAGTTATCAACAATGTGACTCATCGCCAAATCTGCTTTTTTCAAAGCCATGGCATCGATTTCAGATAAACTATCGGTATAATATAAATGCTCCGAACTATCCCAATCTCCAGGATTCCACCAAGCCAAGTGATTGCCGGTTAATTGAAACTGTGTATTTTCATTTAGAATGGTAACAGAGTCTACTCCATCCTGTTTAGGAAATTCATATCGAAATCCAATACCGTCATCGTAAGCACGGAAATAAACATTCAATGTTCTGTTAGGAGCAGCAGATTCTTCCAACTCCACGAACAACTCTTTGTAATTATTTATTACCGAACGTTGCTCGCCCCAAGGCATTTCCCATGTTTCGTTAAAACTTTTCTCCGTAGTTTTCTTGATCACAAATCCAGCCTTGAAAGGATTTTGCCCTTTAAATTCAAAGCCCATGCTTGAACTATCAATAACCACTTTGTCATTGTGTTTTACCAGATAATGAGGAGTGCCGGTTGCATCTAAGAAAAACTCAATGGTATTTACATTTCCAGGTGAAGAAACAGAACTAGTTTTAGAAGGCCCATCTTCTGAACTGGTCTTACACGCTGTGAAAATGATCAGAAACAGAAACAGTGGGATCAGCTTCATTTCCTTTCTTAACGGGATTACAAAATTTACTTTCATTTGATTTCTATTATTGTGTGATAAATATTTCTCTCTAATTATGGTTGCAGCTTACCTAACAATCTGCAGCCATCCATTGTATTCTTTTCCATCGGGAAGTTTCAGGCCAAAGTAATAAACACCATCTACTATATTAGTTGCTGCCCATAAATTGTCGTAATCATTACTTTCGTACACTCTGTTTCCCCAACGGTTAAACACCGTCAACTCTGAGCCTAAAGGAAGTCCTAAAATTTCAAACTGGTCATTCTTTCCATCACTGTTTGGAGTAATAAGATTAGGGATGAATAAAGCGACACAAGGTGCTACCACAAGAATAGTCGCTGATGTCGGCAATGAAGTGCAGTATGCATTCTTCGCAACAACATCATAAGTAGCTGCACCCAAACCGTTGAAGTTTGGACCTGATAAGAAATTAACACCATCAACACTGTAGGTTAAGGTATTGTTCCATGAATTAATCATGATTGTTCCGATCGATGAATTACCACAATTGGGTTGTGAAACCGAAACTAAAGGAGAAGGCAAAATACCGGTAACACCTGATGTAATTACTTGTGCAGAAGACGAAGTACAATTGCTGTTTTTAGCCGTGATGTTATAGGTTGTACTTGGAGCTAATCCTGTAAATATTGGACCGGACACATAATTGGAACCATCAATACTATAGGTTAAGGTATTGTCCCATGGACTTATGGTAATCGTACTCGTTGGATCTGTACAGGTGGGCTGTGAAGCAGTAGCAGAAGGGGCAGGTAAAGCCGGAATACCAGATATCACAACTACTGCGGGATCTGAAATACAACTTCCTTTTTTCGTCACTACATTGTATGAATTAGTACTTAAACCACTAAAGGTTGGACCCGTTATAAAGTTGGTACCATCGATACTGTAGGTTAATGTATTGTCCCATGGATTAATAGTGATCGTTCCCATTGGATCCGCACAAGTAGGCTGCTTCGTTGCAGAAGCAGAAGGAGCAGATAATGTGCCTATTGTTGCATTAATACTTGCTGTGCCTGCTGTGTAATAATTATAAGTAGAATCGGCCGTTACACCATCCCATGTAAAAGGAACCAGTTTATAATTATAAGTAGTTCCCGCAACTGCAGTAGCATCTGTATAAGTAAGCGTAGAACCGCTGGCTATCGTAGCGATTAAAGTTGTACCGGCGGATAAGTCAGCTTGTTTTGTAGCTACTCGTGTAACAATACCTGCAGTAGAAGGAATTGCAGGATCAGTAGAGCGAAGCAGCAAGTATCCTGTCTGAGTAGCTTCTGCGACAGAAGGAAAAGTAGGACTTGACCAATTCAGTATCATCTGTGTACAGGCATTGGCGGTCAATACAGGAGGTGTAGTAGGCAAAGCAGATAAAGTATAAAAGCTATTCACAACACTTACACCCGTTCCACCATTGGTGTTGGTAGCATAACCTAAATAATAATATTTAGTTTGAGGAGTCATAGTAGTGCGCGTCGGACCTGAATAAACAGTTATACCGGTACCTCCTTCAGGTATCGCATTGCTTAAGCCATTTGTAACAGGGCTGGTTGTATAACCTGTACCACGTGCAGCTAAAGGAGAGTCACCGCTTGATGTAACTGTGGCACCTAAGGTTGCACCGTTCGCTGTAATGTTTGTAACCGTAGGTAATATTACTGTTGGAGGTTGAGGACAAGTAGCCAACGTTGCCGTACCGAATAATCTGGTATCCTGATACTGCTCCGTACTTCCTACCAAGCCATCGTACCAGCCTTGCTGCGCAGTACGCCAAGCCGTTCCATCATTATCGTTAATACTAAAATCAATTCCGATTTTATTTCCTACAGCGATACCAGGATAAGCGCCTGAGTTGATCCCTCCCGAGCCAGTCCATGGTATAGAGGCTTCTAAAAGATATCCGCCTGCAATCGGCTTCATGGTGAATGTAATTCTAGGAGCCAGTGAAGCAAACGGTGCGTTACCTACACCTGTCACTACGGATGATCCGAGATTGAATCTCATTTGAAAATCATTCGTATTGTCGTAAAGTCCTCCTTTATTATTATTACCATCCAGGTAAAATTCTATTCCATCCACATCCCATGGATTGGCGCTTCCCAGTGTTGGATTTCCTCCTGGATTTAAAGCGGTAATGGAAGTAGAACCAGCAACAGCTATTGCTCCATTTTCCCTTATCAGATTAGCATCTGTTACTTGTACTAAAATATAAAGGTTGGTTGCATCCCAAATGGTTTTCCATGTAGAGGTATTATTAGGCGTAGCTTGTAAACCACTTCCCTCGTCTGCCACACCAATTTTTTGTGTAATGTTATTAAAAGGTACCGTAGCCCATACGGCATCTATGTTACCATCAATAACAGGTGTTGATGCCGCACTTGAAATCGTACCCGTGGTGCCCGGAGAACCGTTGCCCGTAGTACATGCAACAGTAGGAACAATCAATGTAGAAACAGAAACACTAGTAGCTGACCATACGGAACTCGCCGTAGCATTCACTGCTTTTACTCTGTAAAAATATTGAGTAGCGGAAGATAAAGTGGTGAATGTATAAGTATTCGTACCTGAAACTACTCCTGTTTGTGTAGCAGCGATAGTAGTGAAGCTCGGACTTGTTGAAACTTCTACGGTATAAGTAAATGTAGCAGCACCCATAGCAGCCGGTGCAGCCCAGGTGGCTGTGAAGCCATTAGCCGTAGGTGTATTTGGCGCTCCAACAATGGGGGAATTGGGAGCGGTAATAAACACTACGTCACTACCCTGGTCTGTAACGTCTGATGCTCTATAATGATAAATAGTGTTGGCGGCTAAACCTGTTACTAACTGTGAATCCAATACACTGCTTGTACTATTGATCGGTGTATGAATGGAATTAACCGTGGTACCATAAGCGGTTGTTAATCCATAACTGAAGGTCGTCGCTTGTGAAGTTCCTCCGGTATTGAACGCTCCGTTCAAGGTAGCACCGGTCGTTGTAATAGACGTAGCGGCTAATGTAGAGACAATCGGCGGTGTACCAAAAGTGAAGAAGAAAGTTGAACCTGCACCAATCGTATTAGAGTTGCTGATACCGAATGTACCTACCGCACCTGCAATGGAAGTATAGCTTCCTCCTGCAGTTGTTTTACTCTCCGCTATATAAGCGAATGGTACAATAGCAGCCGGTCTTGACAAAGAAACGGTAGAACCCGTAGGCAAGCTAGCTGAAGTAACCAATGACCAATATTCTGTTCCGCTCAAAGAAGACATCGTCGCGTCTACTGTACCTCCTGAACCGGTACCAAAAGCCTGAGCAGTTGAAGTGACCGCTGTACCTGCGATTTTATTCAATGTCAATGGAAGATAATTAGTGCCAATTCCTAATGGGAAAGAGTAGTTCGTTGCAGCAGCAGCTAAAGACCAAATCAATGGACCATCTATAAAGGCATTAGCGGCTCCACCAATAATAGCAGTATTCGAAGTATTGGCTACCGTAAGAGAATTCGCTGCGCTTGTTCCGATATATCCCCCACTAGTGGCTAATGTAATGACACCTGTACTAGGAATATTTACATCGTCATCCAATCGTACGTATGTACCGTTACTTATTATAATATTGGGAAATGTAATGGCTGTTGCAGCTGTTGTACTGATAACCTGTGGAGCAGCAAGATTAGCTGAACCCGCAAAATTCATGGTTGCATAATGATAATACAAACCTGTTGTAGCACCTTGAAGAATAAAATCGCCTCGGTTGATGCAAGTAGCACCTGCATCGGGACCTACCAATGTGGAATTGTTATCTACGATAATCCCTCCACAATTAAAATTGGTTATATTTTTCAAACTCGCCAATCCATTTAATGCGCCATCTCCTATTCGAAGAGTACCGTTAAGTCCTATTGTTCCTGTAGGTGCCCAGCCCACATTAACATTGGGAGGATTCACATTTCCGTTAGAGGTTCCCATATTCACCAATGTCACATGGTTAGGATAACCAGGCGTTACCCCAATTGTTCCGATTTGAACAGGCCATGCTTTATCCAAAGGATTACCGGTATTGAGACCTTGATTATTTCTATTGATATACAGTGTAGAACCTGCTCCGTAAATAGGTGATTTCGAAGCACCATTCCAGGCCCAGTTATTTTCAGGTATTGTAAATGTTCCATTAATCAATAAACTAGGACCGCTGATATTGAAAGTAACATTGGATACAAATTTTAAATGATTAACCGTCGTAGCCGTTGATCCTCCAATGGTGAATGCTCCACCACCTGTGATACCGATTTGTATAGTACCTCCATCTGCTCCCTTCGTACCGGAACTTGCAATAGTACCTCCGTTGTTCGTAATTCCTGCGCCTCCACTTGTATTTGAGAAAAGAAGAGTATTACTCGATCCCATGAACAAGTTGCTACCAGAAGCCAATGTCATCACTGAATTGTTGGTGAGCGTAAGGATGATAGCAGTACCAGTCAATTGAAGATTGCCGTTAATTAAAAGTGTACGGCATGTTTGAGAAGCAGGAACAGTAACCAATGCTCCTGCTGCAATGACAACATCGTCGCCCGCAAGTGGAAGAGTATTTCCTGCCCATGTCCCTGCCACATTCCAAGCTCCTCCTGTAGTAGTTGAAGTGATCGTAGCGGCATAACTATTCACAACTGTGAGCAAAAGAATGGCAGTAAAAATGATCTTCTTAGATAAATGTGATAGCAGATAATCTGTTACGAGATTATTGCTATTGCTTTCATCGTATTGGATTTTCTTACTTGTATTCAAATCCGATGGGTAGTATTTTTTAATAAGTCCTTTCATTGGTCTTTTTCTTATTTTTTGAAATAATTAAAAGGTGCAATTGTTGATAAAGAACCATAGCGGTGAAAATAGACTGTCATGCTCATGCATTAATTTTTTCTCCGTTTTGCTACTTGTCCAAACATGGAAAGTGCCCCGAAAAAACGGATTAGCGAATAGAATTTGAAGATTTTATATTCTCTTTTTAAGATCTCAAACTCATACTCAAAACAAATGCATTGGAGGCGTAAAGGCTATTTGTCAATTTAAAATATCAATTAAAGTCACTCACAATAACGCTAAGTCTCTAACTGACAGAATAAAAAGAAGAGGAATGTATTATAAAGTACAGATGAAATATATCTGTTGTGTGATTATGATTTCAGTTAATGACTTCTTTCATTTTCTTAGTAAACACTTATTCATTTACTCTTAATCTTACATGCATTCTTTCTTTAAGATTTAAAGATCAAGAGCAGTTAACAACAAATCTTTCTATCGTTTAATGACCTTACGCTGCTCTATAAAAGCTTTCGTTTGCACCGTAATGATGTAGGTACCAGTAGGTAAATCAGGATGAATTTGTTGTAGACCAACATCATTTTGAAAATTAGCTTCATAAAGTAATCGTCCCATCACATCATAAATTTTAATTTGAAGGTCTCCATCTGAACCGGTTTGAATGTTTAATTCTTCCTCAAAAGGATTTGGACTGATGCTTAAGTTTTGGGCGCCTTTTGTTTGTACTATTACTGCATCACTATGGGCAAAACTACCGTCAATATCCTGTTGACGTAATCTGTAATAAGCCGTATTCGACAGTGGAGCATAATCAATAAAACTATATTTGTTGATTATGTTAGAGTTACCTGCTCCCTTTTCTTCACCAATAGCTTCCCAGTTTGAAAAGTCTGCTGAACGTTCTATAATAAACTTGTCGTTATTAATTTCAATAGCCGTTACCCAATCCAACACCACTGTTTCATTATTTTTTTGAGCGTTGAAACTGACAAGCTCAACCGGAAGCGGACTGCTGCAATTCGGAATCTGAAGTGTGCCAAATAAGGAGGTATTTGTGTATTCAGAAAAAGTGGCATCGTTTCCACTCAATTGATTGTCACGGGCACCGTTATTATCATCATCATTGACACCGATGTCAAAACCGACATAACTACCAGCACTTGGAGCGGCACCCAATCCTAAGGTTGTCCATGGAATTCTAACCTCCATAATATAGCCGCCAGTTTTAGCCCCTTGAGCAAAAGTGACTCCTGCTGTAGTATTGTGTTGGTATTCAAAAACAGTAGTATTAGCCGTTACGAACGCAAACTGAAAATCATTTGCTCCGTATCCTCCGGATTTATCATTGTTTATATCTATAAAGATTTCGATTCCGTCATTGTCCCAATTATTTCCTGCATCATTTTGTACCACGTCGTCTGTAACATCTACAAGCACATACAAGTATGCAGCATCGTACCTTGTTTTGAAAGTAGCGGCAAGATCCGGAGGACTATTAAATCCTTTAGCAATACTTGTAGAAGGATAACCGGTCCATGAAGCATCTACCGTTCCATCAATAGCTGGTGGAGTAGATGTTGAATAAATACCTTGAACTACCGTGACAAATTGAGTAGCGGAAGATGCTGTAGTTCCTGATGGCGTATAATGAGCAGTAGCACTAAATTGATGACTTCCTACAGTAGGACTGCTCCATGGCATGCTGTAAGAAGACGTATTATCTGTACCGATGCTTGTGCCGTCAACAAAAAATTCTACATAACTTATTGTATTGCCTGAAGAAGGAGTGGATGAAGCCGTTAATGTAATTGGATTATCACAGACTCCAAATGTAGTAGCAGAAGTCATCAATGTAGAGCTTCCCAGAGAACAGCCGGTAGGACAACCTCCTACTGCACTCCAACTGAATGAACCAATTTCACCGGTGTTTACATCAGAGCCTGCGCTACCTGATCTGTTGGCATACGTTATACCGCAATACGTTCCGTTTCCCGCAGGATATCCTTTGAATAAAATACCATAACCTCTGCCTCCTACTGCTCCGCCGTTATTTGGATACTCTCTTCCTGTACCGTCAATTCTTATATTTTCAAATACTAAATTATAAAATCCATCTCCTGATACTTTATGAAAATAGATGGCATCATTTTTAGAATCGATGATATCGATGCAGGAAAACTTAACATTCTGCACTCTGGTACCTGCACCCCAGTTGTAAACGCCTAAATCAATAGCTCCAACGGGTGTATTAAATAAATCATTGTAGGTACCGCAACGCTTAATAATGATATTGTACAACTCATGCATTCCACCCCCATTGAAACCAGCACCACCAAAAGCATTATTGACTTTTATCCCTACTTCAAGATTATCCTGAATTAAAATATTATAAGCTTTATTGCTGTATCCTCCATATATGGCAACACCTGAAGCTCTCCAACAGTTTTCAGAAGTATTGTAGCGAAAGGTATTGCTACGACATTCTATGCCTTCTGCTGACCATATCGCCATGTCATCGTCTCCATTGTTTCTGTAACTGCAATGTTCAACGATAGCATTGACGGTACCTTTACAAAGGTTGGTACCATCAGCATAGTTGTTACGGAATCTGGAGTAAGACATGATTAATCCATCGGTATTGGCAGGACCAGAACCATACTGGGCAAACCATCCACCGCATTCAAAATGTTCTGCCCAAACACGAGTTATTTTACCACCATTCGTATACACTCCATTTAATGCTTTATAAGAATTAGATCTGGAGTTTCTATCCGTAGTTAAGTAGAGATCAGAAAAACTAATATTAGCAGCTTGAGCCCATAAGCCACCATCATTGCCCGTACCGCTTGTAAAGTTTAACTGCGTATACCACATACCGGCTCCTGTCAATGTGGTATTGGCATTACCAAAAAAAAGATCACTGCCTATATTGTATACTCCAGGAGGAACATAGATTACCTTACCGCCATTACCTGTGATAAAAGTCTGCAGACTACCACCAGTGAAAGTTACACTTCCACCCGGAGCGGGTATAGCTGCCGGTACAGGTTCCAATTCTGCAAAATCTATGGTGACATTCCCACTTTGTCTCACCAGTCTCAACGTTCCTCCTACCGGTATTTGAGAAGGTAGTTTCATTCTTACTTCATCAAATCGCATTTTAGGATTGTTGTTAACGACTCCTGCATTATTGGGATTTCCATTGCTGCTCAAATACTCCCATGACCAATATGAAGTCAGGTTCATTGTACCTACAGATACTCCATTTGCAAAAACTTCAACGCTTCCTGATTGTCCGTCTGGAACACTGTAACGAACTACTAAACCATCCCCTGCTACTGATACGGTCCATTGAACAGCCGCGGCATTAGCAGATAAATCCACACATACCTGTTCTGAAGCCTCACTTTGCAGCGCGCCTTGGTTAAAAGATTTAGCACTAATTGTAGCATTGGTCAACGTTGCCAGATCGGCTTCATATCTGGTATAAGGTGCATCATAATAACCTACCTGCGCTTGAAGCTCAGGAGTTAATATGCTTAAAATGCCCATTAACAGATATAGAACGTTACTTAATTTCATATAAGTCTATATGATTTTTAATGTTGAAAAAGATCCTGCTCGGATCAATTATCGGTAGCTTTTGTTAAAGCTGTTGTAATAAGCTATTTAAAACACCTTATAGAACTTAAGTATTTTTTTTTATCACTTTTTAAAGATTGCCACTTTTGATGATAAAGGCTATTTGTCAATTTAAAATATCAAAAAAATAAGGCCATACAGCAGATAACTAGCTAATTATCAGCAACAAAAAAGGACTAATGCCATTATAGAATATTGATGAAATATACCACTATAATGCTATTAGTCCTTTTATTTATACCATTTCGAGCTTTCTTTTAAAACACCCAAGACTCTTTTAGTTATGTATGTTTAAAAGCCCGTTTGGGTTATTTACACTATTATTTTTTAATAATCTTGCTTTTCTGCACCAGAGAATCTGTTTGGATGGTAATGATATAAGTACCGCTAGGTAATTCTGGTTGAATCAATACAATACCATTATCTGTTTTGTAGTTCACCTGGTATAAAATTCTACCTAATACATCATAGATGATAATGTCCATATTTTCATCTATCACATTACTCATAATAGTTAAGTCTCCATCAAAAGGATTAGGACTGATGCTGATACTTACCTGAATTTGATGCTCTCCAGTTTCTATCACCACTACTTTACTATTTGTAAATGCTCCATCGAAATCTACTTGTCTCAATCTGTAATAACTTACACCTTGCAGTGGAGAATAATCTCTAAACGTATAGTAATTAGTCACGGAAGAATTACCGGCACCTGCTACTTCTCCTATAACTTCCCAATTCAAATAATCACTGGTACGTTCGATGACAAATTTCTTGTTGTTGATTTCAATAGCCGTAGACCAATTAAGCACTGCTGTAGAGCCTACTAGTTTACCGTTGAAATTTAACAAACTTACAGGAAGAGGATCGCAACTTGTAAACTGGACAGTTCCAAACAGACTCGGGTTGTTGAATTCCAGGAAACTTGCATCATTCCATGACAATTGGTTATCTCTCGTACCACCGTCATCATCGTCATTTACACCTAAGTCAAAACCCATACTGCTTCCAGGTACAGGCATAGAGGCTCCTCCCATGGAGGACCAGGGAATTTGAATTTCCATGATATAACCTGTTGCGGAAGATGTTTGTCTTGAAATCACACTAGCAGTAGCTCCATGTTTTGTTTCGGCAATACTGGTAGCTGTATTAGCAGCCATGTTATTGGTCCAGCTGAATACATACTGGTAATCATTTGCACCATAAGATCCTGATTTGTCATTTCCCAAATCGATGTAGATTTCTATCCCATCATCTTCCCAATCGTTTCCGCTATCATTGATCAGATTTAAATCTTTGACATCTACCAACACATATAAATTACTTGCATCGTAAGTCATTCTCCAGGTAGCTGACAGATCTGCGCCTGTAGCACCATTGTTTTTAAGTGCAGAAGTAGCACCATAACTATTCCATAATGCTTCTTTCGTACCATCAATAGTAGGAGCTGTAGATGTTTTTTGAATACCGCTCACATTGATATTTACAGGTATCGCATTAGAACTACTTCCATCCGACCAATGCGCAACGGCTGTAATGGCATGACCTCCAGAGGATGGTGCAGGCCATGTATAACTATAAGGAGCACTATTATCAACGACCACACTCGATCCATCAATAAAGAATTCAATGTCAGTTGTTGTTGTACTTGCAGGAGGTGTAGGAGTAGCATTTATTGTAATCGGAGCAACCGGACATCCTGTAAATGATTGTCCATCCGAAGGAGATGTAATTTCAACACCGGCAGGACAAAGTGGTACACCGCCTAAATTAGCAACAATACCAACAGCTGAACTAGGAGTTACAGTGGCAGGGTTTGTAGCACCTGCTTTCCCAGAAGACCAGGCTGTGTTCAAATTTACGTTACCGAAATAAGCACCCAATTCATAAGGTGAACTCGTCAGGTCAAATGAATAAGAAGATACATTGCCCGGAGCGCCGGCAATATTGGAAATTGTTGCAGAAAATATATGCGTCGTGTTGTTGTAACTAATACATACGGTATGTTCCAGTCCATCTTCCAGGTTGTATGCATCCGCTGAAGAAGAGTTGACTAGACCTACATCGCTGGCGTCACCATCTCTATGAAGTGAAAATTCGTCATGATTTCCGGAAGTTCCTCCCCCATAATTGGCATCAAAACCGCTACCTCCCATACTGCTCCACGTATCAAATTCGATGCTAATCATTTTGCCGTCGGAGGCAGCACCCATATATCCTAATCCTCCACCGCAAGACAATCCGTTATTATTATAGGAAGCTGTACTTTTATAAAAAGAAAATGCCATACCGTCACCGTTCAAATCGGTACCGGCAGGACCGATATTATCTGCACCCGGACATCCAAAAAACACTTGGAAACATCGGCTGAAATTTGCTGTAGTCGGGTTATATTGATTAGCCGGTGAGGTTTCAATCACCGCGGCATTTTGACAACCAGCAGCATTATTATCGCTTAATAAGCGAATTACTCCGTTCCCATAATCAAATTGCCCAGCACTACCTGAAGTTATAATACCATCCCACCCCCCGCTTTGTGCATGCGCATAAGTCATGGTAAGAAAAAGCAAAAAAAGCATTAATGCTGCTTTTAAAAGCCAATTTGAGTCTTTCTGGTCATAAGTTGCTTCATTGGCATCATACTGCGAATGAGATAAAATTTCTATTAATCTTTTCATTGTTCGTTTCTCCTTAATTTTTAATAATTAAAAAGCTGATTGGGGTAAAATGATGTTATAAGGGATAAACAAAGCATCTAATAGATCATAACCAGGATAAGATTCGTTTTCTCAGTTTTTGATGTTTCCCTAACAAAGCGACGTGAGAGCATCCTGAAAAAATGATTGATGAACAAAGCGTATTTTTATTCTATAAGTTTTTACAATTTGATGATGTAATAAAATACGTGGATTGTGAAGGTAAAGACTATTTCTAAATTTTAAATATCAAAAAAATAAATTTAAAAATATGTACAATGTGATGATTATCAGTATTAAAAAAAATATAAATGAACTTTTTTATATAGACTTAATATGTCAGCAAGCAGGTTTGGCTGTTTATATGACTATTTCTACTCTTTTAACCGACTTTAGTCCTGATTTTTACAAAAAATACACAACAAAACAACATTAAAGCTTAAATTTTAAGGTGTAAAATTAAAAATAAAATAATTTTAACTGAAATGCTCCTTATTTTTTAGGCCATTAAAATAAAAAACAATGTAATTTTGACAAACATAGTTAAAAATTAAAACCTAAAAAAAACCATAATGGGTTATTATAGCGTATAAAATAGATGTTTATCTATTTATTTATATAATTATCCCTTTCTTTTAAGTATCCTAAACTAAATAAAACCCTTAAATAATAAAATAAAAGAGATTTTGACATCATTCTCAAAGAAGTTCATCAACAGTGGATTAGCAATACACGTTATTACATTTAAAACAGGACCAATATGTGATAATTGAACAAAAACTTAATGTGTGATGCTTAAAAAATTATTAGTAGAGCGTATATTTTATTCAAACACTTTACAATTAAAAAATTAAGTGCTAAAGTCGAGAATTAAAAATTTGAACAGTTATAGCGATCAAATAAAAAAGGCCTCCTGAAACCAGGAGGCCTTTAAGAATCTTTAAAATCTAACGTATTGATGATAGAGTTCACGGTATCCAACTTGTCCAAGATCTCCGTTTAAAGATTCGCAACAAGAACAGTAGTGTAAATACCATGCCAACGCAATTCCTGTTTTAAATAGCTGTTTTTAAGGTGTCTGTGTAAAATGATGTACAATTTGAGGTCAATACAGTGTACTATTTGCCTCTTTCAGTAGCAACGACCAATGGGATTTTCAATTGATTCACAATATCTACGACCTTAATCAATTGCTCTACTGAAATACTCTTATCCGCTTTTAAAACCACAGTAATCTCATTGTTATACTTCTTAGACTCACTAGACAGTTCTGTACGAATGGTGTATTCATCGGTTGGTCTTCCGTCTACATACCAATTCAATTTACTGTCAATGATTACACTCACAGGATGCTTAGGAATAGCTTTTCCTGTAGAGGCATTAGGCAATAAAATTCTGATGGCTTCAGGACTAGCCATAGTTGATATCATCAGAAAGAATAACATCAGGAAAAACAATATATCGGAGAGCGAAGCAGCCTCTATGACAGCATGGCCCTTCTTCCTTCTTCTGATTTTCATACAGATGGTTTATATAAAGTATCCAAGAACTCAGTAGTTACGATTTCGATATTACTCACAGCCTTATCGATCTTATTATTGAGGATGGTATAGAAAATAAAAGCAATGATGCCGACCACAAGACCCGATGCAGAGGTCACCATTTTCTCATAAATACCACCTGCAATAATACCAATGGAGATGTTGTCTGCAATAGAAATGTTGTAGAAGGCTTTGATCATCCCGAGTACTGTTCCAAGAAATCCAAACATCGGTGCAATAGCCGCAATCAGTGAAAGATAAGATAGTTTCTCTTCCATTTTGGCAACTTCAACTGAAGCCGTACTTTCAATGGCACTTTCTATGTCTCTTACCGGTGAACCTAATCGAATCAATCCTCTGGACAGAATATGAGCAACAGGTGTCTTTTGATTGGCACACGTTTCAATGGCTCCTTTTACATCTCCCTGATTTAACTTTTGTTTAATGCGGTCAAGAAAAGAATGATCGATCTTACCGGCATTGCTGATGTAAAAAAACCTTTCTATAAATAAATAAAGAGAAAGCACCGAAAGAAACAGGATCGGTATCATGACATAACCACCTTTCATCAGCAGTCCCAAGATCGAAACCGACTCCTCTGAAACATTTGGAACATCAGCCCCAGATGTGATTTGCAATAATGTAACTAAGAAACTCATTGTCTTACAATTTTAATAATTAAAGTTTTCCCTTTATGAGACGCAATGTCTGCTTTACCAACCTCATACGCCATGATTGGCTTTCATTGATACTGCTAAAGTTAATTATATTTGCTAACGGATCTCTATCTATTTAATTATAATTATTTAAATTTAAATCATATGTGAATAAAAACTTTTATAGTATTTATTCATTATCCAATCAACCCTGGCTTTTATGTTTTTTATCCTCTCTAAAACACTCGATGTTTTGCTGCTGCCTTATACCTGGATAGTCGTTGCAGCCTGCTGCGCACTTTTGCTGAAGGATAAAAGAAAAAAGAAAAAAGCGAGTATTGTTCTACTCGTACTCTTGATCATCACCGGCAATAGTGCTTTTGTCAATTACCTATTTCAAAAATGGGAAATGCCTCCACAAGCTTTGAACACTATTCCGGCGAAGTGTACAGCTATTATCTTAACAGGTGTAACCAAACTAAATAAGAAACCCTACGATCGTGTATTCTTTGCCAAAGGAGCGGATCGCGTCACACAAGCGTTGATGCTTTATAGAAAAGGTAAAATTAAACATATTATCATTACCGGCGGTTCTGGAAAACTATTGAAAGAAGGAAGACCCGAAGCATTAGAATTGAAACGTTTTTTATTGGATTGCCAGATCCCGGCTGACATCATTTCGATCGAAGACAAAGCACTAAACACCCATCAAAATGCAGTACTTACCAAAGCACTGATCAATAAAGAAGGTCTTCAGGGACCATTTATTCTGATTACCTCCGCTTTTCATATGAATAGAGCATTCGATTGTTTCAAAAAAGAAAAAATTGAATGCATTCCTTTTCCTGTTGACTATTATTCGATGGATGAAATTGATAACCCTTTAGAATATGTCATTCCAGAAGTCTCGCCACTCAACAATTTCACCATACTGGTACGTGAACTATCTGGTTATGGCATTTATAAAGCAATGGGATACCTGTAATTAGAGATTTATGACAATCGATTTTACATTACAAAATTCTTTCAACCCCTCTTCTGCCAACTCTCTTCCATAACCGGAGTTCTTGATTCCACCAAAAGGAATGGCCGCATTCGAAGCCATCATGCTATTTACAAATACACTGCCTGCTTCCAACTGTTTGATAAAAAAATCTTGCTCCTCTTTATCCATAGTCCATACGGAAGATCCCAAACCAAATGGTGAATCATTGGCTAACAGCAAGGCTTCCTGGCTATTCTTCACCTTAAATACAGAAAAGACAGGACCGAACAATTCCTGATGATAAACAGGATTGTCCTTTTGAATATTAGACAATATGGTGATGGGTACAAAATGAAGATTAGTTGTGTCGAAAAAATATTCTGCCTCTACCAGAGCACCTCCATTGACAGCCTGTTTTACTTGCTTTCTCAATTGATCAGCCAGATCTAACCTAGCCAGCGGACCAATATTTACAGACTGATCCATCGGATCTCCAAATTTCAATGTTGACAATTTCTTTTTAATAGCTGCCAAAAAATCATCGTATACCTTTTCATGAATAATAAACCGTTTCGCCGCAATACAACTTTGTCCATTACTGATAAGGCGCGCTTTGACCGCCCATTGACTGGCTTGAGACAAATCAGCACTTGGCATGATGATAAAAGGATCACTTCCTCCTAATTCCAACACTTGCTTTTTCAAGTGCTTCCCTGCCAATGCAGCTACCGAACGGCCGGCCCTTTCACTTCCTGTAAGAGAGACTGCTTTTACTCGTTCATCAGCCAGCAACTGCTCTACTTGTTGTTCCGTAACGAAAATATTTTGATAGGTTCCTTCGCGAAAGCCCGCCTTTAAGAACAACTCCTCTATTTTCAATGCACACAAGGGTACATTCGGTGAATGTTTTAGAAGAATAATATTACCCGCTAATAATGCAGGAACAGCGCATCTGAAAACTTGCCAGAACGGGAAATTCCATGGCATTATGCTCAGAATCATACCCAGTGGGTGGTATTCTACGCGTTTTTCTGATTGCTCTGATTGTTCAATCGTATATCCGCTCAGCCACTTTTCTGCATGAGAAGCATAAAAATCGCATAACCCGGCGCATTTTTCAATTTCGGCCACCGCCTCAAGAAATGGCTTTCCCATTTCTTGAGTAATAAGCTTGCCTAAGCTATTTTTGTCTTTTTCTAATAATCCCTTCAAATTCAAAAAAAGCATTTTGCGCTGTACTACATCTATACCCAACTGGGAAGTAAAAGCCTCCTGCCCTTTTTTGAGCACTTGCTCCAGTTGATTCGAACTATAAAAATCTGCCTGATATTGAATTTGTTGCGAATACGGTTCAAAAGATTGAATGTTTTTTGCGCTCATAAGCTAAATGATCCAAAGGAGAATACGAAAAGTGCTAAACTTTGTAGTTGAACTAATAGTTTAACGTAATTACTATTTTAAAAATAGTATCATTATTTGATTATTGTGCGCATTATAATTAAATTTGATCACTATTGATGAAATTCCGTTCAAAATGAATTCTAAGAAGAATCTACTTTTAATTGTTGGTTTAGTTTTACTTTTTTCTGTTGATGCTTTTAGTCAGGGAAAATATGGTAATTCTGCATCACGCATCAGATCCAGACACATTAAAGGATTTAACAGGGTTGAGCATTACGAACTGCTCACAGTGTATGCAGGTATAGGTTTTGCGACCTATTACGGTGACCTTTGCGAAGGCATTGAATGCATGAAACCTCGCCTAAATTTGGGAATAGGTGCATTATACAGACTTCCTTACTTCGCTGAAAGGATCAATATAAAAACCGAACTGAATTGGTTTAGGTTGTATGCTAAAGATTTTTACGCAGAAAGAAATTTAACCTTCCGGTCTAACAATGCAGAGCTTTATACCTCCGCTATGATTAGTCTTTTCCCTTATGAAAAACATTTTCGCAGAAGAACATTCATTGATCCTTATATTTTTATAGGAATCGGTTTGGTTTATTATTCTCCTCAAGCCTATCTAGATGGGAAATGGGTTAATTTAAGACCTTTACAAACAGAAGGAAAATCGTATTCTGCTATTGCTCCCATGGTGCCGTATGGTGCAGGAGTAAGAATTAATTTTGATGTTAATTGGAACTTATTATTAGAAGGTGGTTACAGATGGACATTTACAGATTACCTTGATGACGTCAGTGGTCCAACCTATAAAGATCCTAGTACACTCAGCAGTCAACAATCTGTTGAAGCTTCTTACCGAGGCACTAAACCAGGAATGATTACAAGAGGTAATCCAAATAAAAATGATGGATACTTTATGTTTAATGCGAGAGTAACTTATACCTTCTCTAATTCTAATGTGGCTAAGTTTAGAGGTAAACAACATATCCTCAGAAAATAATAGTCTTACTTCCACAACAAAGAAAAGCCATTTACTAAATTAGTAAATGGCTTTTCTTTGTTGTGCTTAATTGTATGTTAAATACAAAATAAAATAGTATATAACCTTATTTCAAAATTGATCTTTACGATTTTTTATTTCTTCAATGAAGTTAGTCAACTGCATCTTTTCTAGGCTAATTCTTTTTTGAATATATCAGCAATACCCTCCACTGAGTGATGATCTATGATGTATTTCCTTCCGTTATCTGAAAATTTTGTCCTTAATTCCTTTGAGTTTATCAATTGTGAGATACAATCTGCCAATTGAATAGGGCTTCCACTATCTACTAGGAAACCATTTATTCCATTTTGCACCAATTCAGGTACACCACCTACTTTTGTAGCTACTACTGGAATGCCAGAAGACATTGCTTCCATTAATACGTTCGGCATCCCTTCTCTATGCGACGGTAAAACAAAAATATCCGTTTCTCTAAATTGCTTCATTTTATCATCGCCCGTTACCCAACCTACGTATTCAATGACACTTTCAAGTCCGAATTGTTTTATGGTATTCAACATTTTCCCTTTTGCTGATCCCATGCCACATATTTTTGCTTTAAAAGCAACGCCTTCATCTTTTAATAATTTGATTGCTTCTATAAAATCAAAAATTCCTTTGTAACCTTCTAACCATCCCATGTACAAGACAGTAGCAGACTCACGAAGTTTGTACTCAGGATTGTTATTGAGATAAGGTACGATATCGATCCAATTGGGAATAACTAAAAATTTACGATCAGTCTCTCTACTTATTTCCTGATAATACTCTTTCCATGCGATTCCCTGACAAATGACAAAATCAGAACGTTTGATTACCATTGGAATAAACCATCTAAAAAAAACAGATTTATCATAATCATCTTTAATCAAACCAGACCGGGGAGCAAACAATACTTTCTTGCCAAATATCTTGCAGATAAGTACCATTAATCCTTTTTCAATCAAACTAAATCCTGCACTTGAAAAAATTAGTACGGAAGTAACCTTTCGATCCAATAGTCTATGAAATAAAATTCCAATTCGGTTAACCGCTTTTATGAATCTTCTATAAAGAGGAGGAGCTGGCACACTGTCTGCTGTAGAATCAATCAAGACAAAGTCGATATCATTTCTCAGAGGACTATTAATTAAAGAAGAGCAAGCAAACATCTGTCCACCAACACTTCCATCCTTTGCAGATTTCCTAAATGAACCTATAAATATAACTTTGCTTTTCATGCCTATTCATCAACTTTTACAGCAAATCTTTTCATCCAACCAGCTAACTGAAGTAAACTCCATAATTGATGAGACGATTTGTAAACGCTGATTGCAGAGTTGTTGCTCTTGTTCTGCAATCCCTGGATTTTAATATAAGTTAATATATCTTTCGGAATTAAATTTGTAAACGGTGAAGTTTCACTAAATAATTGCGCTACAAGCTCCTCAAACTGTTTGTTCTGGTATTTGTGCAAAGGTATGCTAAATCCCGATTTAGGATGAGAGAATACAGAATCTGGCAGAATACCTTTCATCATTTCACGTAATGCGAGTTTACCAATACCTGCCTCTCGCAATAAATGGTCTGGAAGCGTTGATGAAATAGCAAATAGATCTGGGTCTAAAAATGGCGCGCGTACTTCAAGAGAGTTGGACATACTCATCCTATCAACCTTTACTAACATATCCAAGGGTAAGTTATAACGCAGCCTATAATACATAATTTTTCTTAAATCAGACCACTCTTCCGATTTGTCAGGCGTATCATGCATCATTTGGTAATCAGACTTTACTCCTGTCATTTGATAAATTTGATAATCATCAAATAATGCATGTATCTCTATTGGTAAAGCCTGCTCCGAGATACCTGCCAGGTGCAATCCTTTTTCCATTTGACGAAGCATGCTAGATGAACGAAACAAGGGGGCTTTTTTCGCCATAGCCAATACACCTTCTCCCGCTTCTCTTATAAAATTAGGTGTTATACGATTTACTGCTCTTATTTTCCTATACCAATCGAATACCGGATAGCCTCCAAATAACTCGTCTCCACCGTCTCCAGATAAAGCAACTGTTACGTGTTTTTTAATTTCATGTGTAATAAACCATGTAGGTATAGCTGAAGAATCAGGAAAAGGCAATCCAACATGATCTATAATTTTCCAAAAAATTTCTTCTTTGAATTCCGCATTAGAGATAACCAACTCATGATGTTCAGTGCCAAGTATGGAAGCTACTTCTCTGGCAATAGGACTTTCATCATAAGAAGACTCTTCAAATTTAACATTAAATGTTTTTATAGGTTTAGATGAAACCATTTGCATCTGAGCTACCACAGCACTGGAATCAACTCCTCCTGATAAAAAAGCTCCCAAAGGAACATCACTAATCATTTGGCGTTTGATAGCCTGTTCAAATACTGGTTTGATAACAGAAGAAGCATCTTCTATGGTTTTTATGTTTTTGTCTATTCGATAATCGACATCAAAATATTTGCTTACAGTCAATTTTCCTTTAGAAAATTTCATAAAACTACCTGCAGGCAGACTATATACTCCTTTCAATAAAGTACCTGGTTCAGGAACAAAAGTAACTTTAAGGTAATAAGCCATATTTTCTCTGCTAAGAATTCTTTCTACCGCAGGATTCTCCAATAGACTTTTTACTTCAGAAGAAAATATCAAGCCACTACCTTTCTGGTAATAAAATAATGGTTTTTCTCCAAAACGATCTCTTGCGAAGAAAAAATCTTCTTTCTCTTTGTCATAAATACAAAAAGCAAACATCCCTTTTAAAAGCAAAAGCATGTTGTCTCCATGCTCCTCATAGAGGTTTACAATTACTTCTGTATCCGAATTGGAATGGAAGAAATATCCTTTTTCAATCAAGTCATTTCTTAGTTCTTGGTAATTATATATTTCTCCGTTAAAAAATATCAAACGGGTCTTGTTCTTATTGTATTTGGGCTGTGTGCCTTGATCTAAATCTATGATAGATAATCTACGCATGGCTAATGTACACACCTCATCCGAATACCATCCTGATTCATCCGGCCCTCTGTGTATAATGGCCTCGTTCATTTTATTTACAACAGCGTCTCTTTCTTCTTTTCCAAATATCCCGATTGTTCCACAAATACCACACATATCTACTGCATTAGGTTATTCAATAATTGCTTTATTTCAGTTCCTCTGCGCTCATCTGTATAATATGGAAGTATTTTATAAGCCTCGTTTACGATTACATTCTTTTCTTCCTTATTCATCGTTAATAAACGACTGGCTTCAATACATATGCCTTGCTCATCATTCAAATCAAATGTTTTATAAGGTGTATTCTTTAACACTTCTGGAATGCCTCCTACATTAGATGCTACAATCGGTAGTTTTGCGGCAATGGCCTCTAATAGGACAAGTCCAAAGCCTTCATGGCGGGCAAGGTGAACATATAAAGTAGACTCTTTCATAATTGCATCCAAATCGTCTCTATAGCCTAGGAGTAATACTTTCTCACTTAACCCTAAGTCTTTTATTTTATTTGTAAAGGTATTCACAAAATCATTCAAGCCTTTTTCTAATGCATTTCCTTCATAACCTTCGCCTGCAACCAAAAGGTATGCATCATTTTGCAATAAAATAGATGACAGGTATTCTACAACCAAATCAAATCCTTTTCGTGACTCAATTCTCCCCGCAATCAAAATAATTTTCGCTTGATCAGCCAAGCCTAATTCTTTACGAAGCGTCCATTTGTTTTTCATATCAGCCAAATTGACCTTTTCGATCGAATTATAAATTGTCTTATTTTTAGCTGGATTCAATTGTAATACGTCATCGACATTTTTTTTCACATAGTCCGTAATCGAATAGTATGCATCGGCTTTTTTTACAAAAAAACTCCATGCTTTAATTCGATAATGCTTCAATATAGAAGTATTTATATAGGTATGAAACGCGATGATCTGTTTGTAATTCAAAAAAAATCTAATTATTCCTATAATCGTATCCAACCCAGAATTGGTAGAAATAATCACATTGTATTTCTCTCGCTTAAGAACATTAAAAAGAGTCCATAGGCTTTTTATAAGACCTATGTTATTTTTAGAATTGAAAAAATAAATAGATGGAATCCCCTGCTGTTTCCATTTTTCTGAAAAATATTCGCCTTCAAACTTATCTTTACCATATTGAGCCAACACGTGTGCCTCTACTCCTTGCTTATTCAAGGTACAGGCAAGTCTGCATTCCAGCATTTCTGCTCCCCCCTTGTCTAGTCGTCTCACACAGATTAATACCTTCATATAATTTCTTGATCTGCTTCTTGCCAACCAGTAGACAATGTGCCGTAACAAATAACAATTAAAGATGCCCAAATAAAATAATAAGTTTGATCAAACCGATGGTAATACAAGAAAAATCGGAATGGCATAAATGCTGCGAGTGCCAATGTTACCTTATGAATCACGTCAAAAGAAGCGTATTGCACTACAATGCTATTAGGTATTTTTAACAATAGTCTATACAATTGCCATAAAAAAATAAACAGCATGGAAAAACCAATTAACCCATAATCTAATAACTCATTTGCAAAAAAATTATGACTATTAATAACTTTATTGAGCTTAAGATGTTCTTGAATAAGATAACCAGATTGCCCTACACCATAGCCAAATATTGGAGCTTCCACTATTTTCTCTGCCGCCGCTTCCAAAGCCATATACCTAAAATTCCGTTCTTCGTATTTATCTACATTCAACGAATATTTTAATTCATACGCACTAGTTTGTTGTTTATAAATATTTGAATCCTTAATAAAATAAACAACACCAAAACCTAGCAATGCAAGTACAGGAATATAAACTAATGTTTTAACTGATTTGTACATCATAATAACAGCAATACCCGCGCACATACCGAGTATTGATGTCGTAGAGAACGAAAACAATATCAAGAATGCACATAAGAAAAATGCCACCTTATTGAATCGATCATCTACCTTTTCGCCATCTTTGAAAATATTGCTCAAGGATATAAAACAACCGGTAGCTAGCATGCTGGCAAATTCTAGTTTGTCAGAGTGAAATCCTTGCAAATAAAAAATATCCTTCTCAAGATCTGCACTAAAAGACAAGATGTGTGTATGTGTTATTAATTCATACAAGCCGGATGGCACCGTAATAAACACTATTATTTTCAAAAAAAGCCGCAGGAATTTATCAATATCTCCTTGGTTCAAAAAACCATAAGATAAAAAGGGCAACATTCTAAAAAACCACAACACGTTAAACCCTACCGTAAGAAAAGAAAGATTTAGACCGGAGGAAGACATGTATATAGTAGAAGTTACCAAAACCAAATAATACAATCCTATACTTTTCTTCAGGTCATTTATTTCAATATTGACGAATGATACTTTCCAGCTTAGTGTATAATAGATTCCATACAATACAGCTATTTGAACAGGAGTGACAGGGATACCATTAAACAAAGGCGTTGACAATGCATCATTAAAAGAAAATGCAAATATCAAAACAATAAATGGTTTAAGTACAGGGTTTTTAAATTCAAGCATATCCTGTTATTTTATCAAACGACTTCGCTATTTGCGATGCGGATTCATTCCAATCAAATTCTTTTTTCAAAGCAGCTAATTCCTTTTTATCTATTCTCCAACCATTGTGTATTTTATTGATTGCATTTCCTATTTTATTTGTTTTGGCATCATATAATAAAGCAGTCTGAGGTGTTGTGTGCAATTTAAAAAATGGCAGATCAGGCGCGATTACCGGTTTATCGTAACTGATGGCCATGAAATAAGCACCGGACGTAGTAATGTCCACATACGGTAAAGCTACATAATCAGCGGCTATGATATTTTTCAACAGCATCTCCTCTGATAAATAACGGTACTCGACTGTTCCACTAATTTCGATTACATCATTTTTAATAATTTTACAGTTATTATAGTCACTTATAAGACTAACTACCTCGTCTGTAAGATCACCTATAACAAGCAAAAAATCTGTCCTATTTTCTTTGCACCATGATTTTAAAAAAGGTAAAGAACCTTTGTAAGAATTCTGGTTATAATGCAACAACACGATACATTTATCCGAAGGAAGCCCCAATGAAACTCTTGCCTCATTTTGGGTACAATTGAATTGATAATATTTATCGTATAAACCATGTAATGCTAATACACGACGGCGAGGTTTTACTTTAAATGTATCGTCAAAAGAAGACTGTGCATTACGCGAATGATCTATTACTAAATCAAAATATTTCAGTACCCATCTGCGCATGAAATATTCTAAATACTTATTCCCAGGCTTATAATGCGGCAATACATTGTGTCTTGAAAAAACAAGCTTGATGCCTATCAATTTGCAGTAATAAAGAAATATTATAAAGCTTAAGGCTTTTACACCTGAAATAATAAAAGATGAAGATCTCCATATCGATTCGGGCCAATGAAAGTAAAGTATTTTCACTTCCTTTCTAATTTTAAACAAGGAATAAGGTTTGAGCCATACTTTATCTTTTCTTTCTGTCCAACCCAAACCACTCAAATGGGTATTTAGAATTTTGACAAATGGATTTATTGCTTCACTAGAAGGGAACGAGATAAAACCTTTATTACCTTTTATACTAACTATAGCACCCTTTGAATAGTGCGTTATAATACGTTCCTGTTTTTCAACATTCCATCTATGCCTTCTAAACATCCCATCAGTGACTATTAAGTCCCCACATTCAACATACGTATGCAAGCCTACCTGACTATCTAAACTTGGAATAATTTCTCTTTCAATTTCCTCTTTATAACAATCTATCGTTAGTCTTGTTATTTGATTTAAAACTACAGACTGTCCATATCTTTTTCTGCAATTTTGAGAAGGTCTGATAATTTTATCACCCTTTAGATATATAGGACCAGCAGAACGTGAATGGTGTTTGCCTAATACAACAGGATTCATGACATGACTGGTCCACGTCCCATTGATTAAATCATTAGAATAAAAAATGTGTAAGTTATTTAGTGCGGTATATCCTTTGGCTTCATCTTTTAATGTGGTAAATAACCACCAACGCTCATCATGAAAAAACACCACCGTATCTGATGCGATAACATTTTCAAAAAGTGTAGTTACAAATACCCATTTATCAGGTAACGTTGTCATCTTATATAAGTCTATGGACTTATTTCTGTTGGATTCAGGAATCATGTAACGTTCCCCTTCATACATAAAAGTATGAGGATACGAAAGGTGATAAGGTTTATTAATTATGTTGTGGTATATTTTTTCAGGAATCAAATCTGTTTCATTTAACGAAAAAACAGTTAGATACCCTTTATTATTATAGTATTCCAGTTCTTCTATGTATATGTAATAAAGATCTCCCTCCTTAATGACCATGGGATCGGCCCAAAAACGATCTAAAGGTGGTTTTATCACTTTCGTTTCACCACTCACCTTATTCGTTATAACAATGCACCATTGTTCTTTATAAAAAAGATGAAAGATGAAATTATAAATGTAACGAGTTATTTTTTTGTACATACGTATAAACAATCACTTTTTCTTAATGCGTAATTCCTGATAGAGTCATTCATAGAGGACGACAAAATCAAAGACACTTCAAACCCTTCGCCAGCAAGTATATCTATAAAATCTGCACCATAAACTCTTTTATTCTCCGCCGAGATTTTCAGGTGTAGTTTTAATGATTTCTTCTCGGGTGTTTCATCAAACTCGACGGTAACAGGCATTTCCAAATCTGCTGGCACAGCAATGATTGCTTGCCCCCCTGATTTTAACACTCTGTACATTTCTCTGAGTGCTTTTCGATCATCGTCTACGTCGTCCAGCACATGGCTGCATATAATATAATCAAACCTATTATCGTCAAACTTGATATCTGTAACTGACATGATATACTGTGGTATTACCTGCAAATAAGAGTTTAATGTAACCATCCAATCAGCCGTATAATAGCTAATATTAGGAGACTTCACAAACTTCGGATAAAGTGAAATTTCCGGTGCAAAATGTAATAGGCTTACAGGTTTCGAAAATATATCTGTCTGATTCGTTAAATATAAAAAAAGAAACCGATCACGCTCTAAAGAACGGCAATGATAACACATCGCGTTTAATCTCTGGTTATAAGTATAAAAATGATTATATGTGTGATGACATATAGGACATTCAACCGCTCTTCTAAAAGAAGCTCTAAAACCTTCTACTTTCAACAATAAGTGTTTCAATCGTTTTTTAAATCTTTGCATCTGAATTCTTATTATATCGTTCCAAAAAATCATCGACATACCTGTCCCAACTGTATTTTGCTTTCACCTTGAAATTGTTTTGAATTGCAAGTTTCATCAATTCCTGATCCGTTTTTTGCATGATCAATAACATGGTATTGTAGAGATCGTCACTAGTGAAGTCACAAAAATAACCATTTTGATCTTGTTCTATAATTTCAGCGGAAGACGTTTTTACATTCCTTCCATCACTTTTAAATGCGATTACTGGAAGACCAAAACTCATGGCTTCTATGATTGTTTGTCCGAACGTTTCGTATTCTGAAGTCATTAAAAAACAATTGGCTTCCTGATAAAAAGAAGCCACATCTTCTGTAAAATCATAAAAAATAATTCTTTCTTTTAGCCCAAAAATATCGGACAAGTTTTCTAATGCTTGTCTTACAGGGCCTTCACCTACTACTTTCAGAATGCATTTTTGATCTTGTAATTTGCTCATTGCTTGAATAGCGAGATCTACTCGCTTCGCATGAATCAATCTTCCTACAATCAGAAAGACAAACGGCATTCTTGATTTTGAATGAGGGATGATACTTGCTTTTGTATCTACACCTGGAGGAATAATTATCGTCTTATTAGTCAATTCAGGCATGTATGAAATTAGCTGTTGCTTCAGATTGCTACTAAATACACAAATGGTTGATGTCTTTTGTAAATAGCGCTTTTGCAAAAACTGATTGACTGGATTAATCAACCCATTGATAAAATATAATAGTAATGTATTTTTAAAATTTAGGTTCGAAAAAGATTTTTGAGAGAGTTTATCGAGCTCTTGTACTATGCTTGGAATCAAAAAAAAAGAAGTGGCAAGACCAGCTCTATCCGCAGCCAAACCCATGATATGGTTTCTCGTAAGTACTAAATCGAAGGAATACTGTTGGTGTAATTTTTTAATGGCCCTAGTAGCCCGCAAGATATCAACGAAAGGAGCAAAAACAGTAAATAATGTAGAGAAAGGTATAAAACGATAAAATCTATACCCTTGCACGCCTCCTTCCTGGATAAAGTTAAGAGCCAGTCGTTTTTTTTTGGTCAGATCGGCATCACTACATAATATCGTTACCTGGTGTCCTTTTCTTGCGAAAGCGGCACTTAGCTGAGTGATGGAGTTTTCTACCCCCCCGATATGCGGCTTATAATAATATGAGGTGATTAAAACATTCAACTATTCAAGAATTAAGCACGATGAGCGTCTTCAGAGATTGAGCCCCTCTAAAGACGCCTACATTATACATACTTATACGAATAGATAAAACTATTACTGTAAAATAATCTTTTGAATGAGGTCTCCATTTTCATTGGACGATTTCACAAAATACAATCCTCTCTTCCAAGAGCTTAAATCTAACTGTACAGGCGCGCCCGTTTGAACGAACATTCTATTTACTAAATCTCCTGTGTAAGAATAAAATAACAATTCCTGATTGGCCTGACTACCATTAACTGTAATGTTCACGAACGATGTAGCCGGAACAGGATAGACCTTTAATTCCGCAGCGCTCAAATCCGTTGAGCCATTTTCCTCTCCTAATCTACCCGATACCAGAGTAGTCTGATTGCCGGCTAAGAAAGTACTTGTCAAATAATTAATCTGGGTAGAACTCCCATTGTAATCGAAAATAGCAAAATAATAGGCCGTATTATTGGCCAATGGCCCGTAACCATCATTACTTGCAGTAAATGACGAGGCAGATCCATTATATAAGATCAGGTTACCAGAACCTACCGATTGATAAGCAGAATAGGTTGTACCATCCACCGGAGTAAAAGTAACCGGTGAACCTTGATTCATGATGATCATTCTTCCCGATCCATTTCCACTTGTCCAATTCAATGTCATTTGATAAGAATGCACATTCGTGAAAGAAAGAGCTGATGAAGCCGTAGTAGGTTCAGCCACTGCACCAGCAGTTGTTTGATTGCCACTTAGGAAACTGCTTGTCA
>JACMQM010000188.1 GCA_014376985.1 Cytophagaceae bacterium
TCAATTTAATGCTCAATGCAAAAGTTGTCACGATTGCCGAGAAGCATTCCTTCAGGATTCACTGAACAGAGCAGACACCTCCAACCATAAATCGTACATAGGATCACGAACAGCTTATGCTTGTACGGCGTTGCAAAAACTTCAAACCCTTCTAGAATTATACAATATTCTACAAGCTAAAGTTTCTGTGATGGAACATAAGTATAAGTCTTATAACGACAGTATGTATCAAGAATTTATCAACTTAAATAAGTCGTGGTATGCGACACTGGACAAGACGGTTCAATATTATAATTCGTTTAATGAAAGTGCGTATTGAGTAGGGATGATTGAACAAATAAACATTGCCACGATAATGGTCAAAAGCCGGTTGGATGAATTAGCGGCTATAGAAAAATTATTGAGTAATGAATAATTGATATAAACATCAGCAAAGAAAGACAATGGAAACAAATAGTATAGATGACAAATCTCAAACACTTTACCACGGCACCAAAGCCGATCTGAAAACCGGAGACCTGATTGCACCAGGTTTCAATTCCAATTACGGCAGAGAAATAAAGCGGCTTATGTGTACCTCAGCGCTACCCTCAATGCGGCAACCTGGGGAGCAGAATTGGCCATAGGCGAAGGGCGAGAAAGAATTTATACTGTAGAACCAACCGGTCCGATAGAAGATGATCCCAATTTGACGGATAAGAAGTTCCCTGGTAATCCCACCAAATCATACCGCACCAAGCATGCCCTGCGGGTTACCGGTGAAGTCTCGGATTGGTAAAAACACTCTCCGGAGGAACTCAAGGCCATGAAGGATCAGCTCGATAAAATGAAACAACTGGGTATTGAGGCCATCGAGAATTAAGTAAAGAAACCATCCTGAATGCTAGCCGTATACGCTAAATATCCCCTTAAATAGTTTCATGGCGTTTTTAAATACTATTTGGCACAAGATGATTCACATAGGTTACAGATCAGAAATGGACTATGCCGATAGAATGCGTTTGTTTACGGTCAACGCTTTTCTAACCATTATTCTCCTGATCACTTTGCTTTTTGCCATCATCTTTTCTTCCCTCGGAGCGAAAGGAGCTTTGGAAGGATTGTGGTTGATCCCATTCGGTGCCGTTATATTTTACCTGAATCATTTAGGTAAAATAAATCTAGCCAAGAATATTCTGATGATCGGACTCCTGCCTGTACTCACGGCACTCGCCATCTCTGACCGTAGAACAGGCACTGAGTTTACCATCATTGCCATCGGATGTTGTTCCATATTGATGCTTGATCGCATCCTTCCTATTTTCATCTACTTTATTTTTTCCTTCTCTTGTTACCTTGTCTATTTCATTTACGATTCAACCCATCCTTTTTATCCTGATCCTCATACCCCCTACGCGGTCATACAAAATGCCCTTATGTTTTTATCAGGCATTACGGTAGTGGCGCAGTCCATGGTATTCAGAGGAATCATTAACACCTACTCCGAAGACATTAAAACTGTAAACGATAAAGTTCAAGCAAAAAACAAGGAACTTGAATCGTCGAATCAACGACTCGTTGAGTTTTCTACAAATCTCGATCATCTGGTGCAGGAGAAAAGCGAACAGTTAAAAGCATACAGTGATGCGATGGATCTTTACACCTGCTCAGCCATTATAACTGTTGACGGCATCTTTACAAAAGTCAACCAGGTCTTCGCTGATCAGGCCGGTTATACCATTCAGGAACTGACCAATGAAGACATCAGTATTATTTTACCTACTCATGCCAAACAAAGACTTAGAGAAAATTTCAATAACTTAGCAAGGATCGGCAAATCATGGTCTGGTGAACTGAAAATAAAAAAGAAACAATCCGATTACAGCTGGACCGATTGTGTATTTATTCCGATAAAAAATGAGGAAGGACTCGTCATCGAATACTTGTTCATTGGATTTTTAATTACAGAAAAAAAACGAAACCAGGATCTAAGAGAAAAAACATTAAGACTGTTGGAAACGATCGCTTACCGTACTTCTCATAAGATTAGAGGACCCATTGCCAGTATAGAGGGATTGTCCATGCTGATCAAACAAGATATGGTTTCGCAAGAGGAATATCCGAAAGTAATAGGCATGCTTGTTTCCGCCAATGAGAGTCTTAAAAGTGCCACTACTGATCTTGCAAAATTCGTCAACGAAAACCAGGACGATTACAGGAAAACATAATCATTTTATTTTATGAAAATACTTAAGCTTTCCGATCTCATCGGACAAGAAATTACAGATTTAAACTACCATTACGTCGCAGAAAATGAATTCGGATTACAATCCTTTCATAGTTTCATAAAATTAAAAAGTGGTGCCATCATTGATATTCCAAAATTTGACAATGATGACTATCTACTGTTGAACGAGGAAAACCTGGCTTACTTTCTAAACAAATTCAATACCGGTGAGCCGGTAGCAGAGCATATCAAAAAATATTTATCAGGACAAAAAATAAAGGATTTCTATTTTAACTACTATGAGAACGAAATAGACCTGGACCGTTCTGCTTACATTCAATTATCCAACGGTAATTACCTCACAGAAAACAATTACGGGCCAGCGGGAATGATCCCTCTTGATTTGGTAATTTTGAATGAAGATGATTTTTCAGAACAGACGAAGGGTATTGATGTTCGATCGTTTATAAGAAGGAGAATGTAGGTAAAAAAAATGAAATGAAAGAATTTCGGATACTGTAAATCCTCTAAATTTACTCACTCGTCACTTCAAAATGATCGAATGTATAGCGCAGTACATTATACTTTCCATTCTTTCCTTCCAATACATTAACCATCGTATTAGACGTACCCAAATCAATGTTCTTTTTTGTGATCGATTCCTTCCCGTCCTTGTCATAACTGACCACTATATAGTCACAATGCGTATCATCTTTATAGTTCAGGTATTTAATTTTCAATACTTCATTTATAAGACCAGCACCGCAAATGGTACTCGTAAATTTAGTTCCTTTATTATTTAACACCACTTCTGTCGGCGCTGAGAAAGTCGTATTCTCTAGGGTAGATGCTTTCTTAATGTTTAGGTCTGCATCGAATTCCAGCACTGCAAGGGTACCGCCTTGTGTAGCGAACATCAAGCTTTCCGCATAGAGTTCTGCTGGCTTCCCTTTATAAAATTGACCGACCATAACCCAATTGTTCCCTTTCTTTACCAGTTCATAAGGATGAACGCTTTTTTCGCTTTCACTCAGCCATTGCTTGTGAGTTGCATTTGCGACTAAACCTGTTAATTCAGTACTGCTTAAGGGAACAAACTTTTCAGTCGCCTTCTTAGTACTGACATCCATTTTCACAAACAGTAAACCACGTTCTTTATTCTTTTTCACGTAATCGAATACGGCCATGATGACATCGCCTTTTCCAGCTCCGTGTAAAGCCGGAGATCCAACCAAGCGTATACCTTCCCGATCAAAATCGTAGCGCATCACTTCTTTACCATCGCTGCTGTTGCTGATCAGTACACCTGCATGCTTCGTTTTGATGTTCACAGTATAAGAATTATAAAAATAACGGTCTGTCTTTGTAGAGTAAGTAAGTGGCCATACATGGTCTTCAAATCCTAAAGAAGACTTTACTTCCCAAAGCTTATTGAGTTTTTGATCCAAGCCAATAAAATTACAAAGCTGAATCTTTTCAGTAGTGACACGATTAAGAATAAAACCACTTTCACCGTTGACCGTTAGTTGAGCCGGACCTTCCCATTTATTCACTCTTTTATACACAAGATTCCCTAAAGGATTCCACTGCATATCATAAGAGTTGACCGTCAACGTTCCGTTCATCGCCTGAAAGGCTGTTGCAATGGCTGTCTTGCTGATGGCAATAGATTCCAGTGTTTCAGTGGGTGCCTTTTTCTCTTCCCGGGTTTTCAAAGATTTCAGGTCAAGATCACAAATGCTGAAATAATAGGTTACCTGAGCGCTGAGCTTGATGTCCCTTGAAATCATGATGTAACCTTCTGTCTTTCCAATACTAGGGTATGGAACAATAGACAAAATACTCACTGACTGATCGCCCAGACACACCGTACCGGCAGTAATGGAAAGCCAACAAAATAAAATTAAACAAACGTTAAAAACAGAATTTTTAAAATTGCTTTTCAGTAATTTAGGAGTCATAATGAATTAGATTTTTTGCTAAAAGATCAGGGTTAAAAAGATATAAAATAATGATGCCGGTTCAGCTAGTAAGAACACAATACTAACTATAATTGGCAAAAATAACAATACTTGGTTTTGTCTGTTCCTGATTATTTTTTCAGAATGATAAATCGTCCGCAACAATACTGACAACATATATATCACAACGTCGTTCTAAGAACGTAAAACCAGTTCAAAAATACGAACCAATTATAAACAACAAATAAAGATGAATAAGACCAAACAATTTTTAACATTTGCATTTTTACTTATGAGCCTGGCAACTTTAGGACAAGCTCCTATTCCTAAGTCAGAAGAAATCCCTTACATTGAAGTCAATGGTACAGCAGAGAAAGAAGTAGTTCCAGATGAAATCTATATTTCCATCGTCATTCGTGAAAAGTATATCAACAAAGTTAAACTCACCATTGAAGAGCAGGAAGGTAAACTCAAAAATGCTTTGAAGAGCATTGGTATTGACGTATCAAATCTCTATCTATCCGATGCGAACGCCGACTATGTAAAGATTCGCTGGCAGAAAAAAGATGTTCTTACACAGAACGATTACACGTTGAAGGTGGCAACTGCCAATGTGGTTGGACAAGTATTCCTCGAGTTGGACAAATTGGAGATAAAGGATGCCTTTATAGAAAAAGTCAATCATTCCAACATTCAAAACTTAAGAAAAGAAGTAAAAATACTAGCCATTAAAGCGGCCAAAGAAAAAGCAGATTATTTATTGACAGCCATAGGCGAACAAACAGGCAAGCCATTAGTCATCTTAGAAAATCAAAATTTCGTTCCCTTAGAACAGCTAAATATAAATGCTTACCACTCTAAAAATATACAATACAGTGTTGTCGGACTTAGTTCAAAATTTGAAGACAGCAATGAAATTCAATTTGAGAAAATCAAGATTCAGAGCAGTATCTATGTTAAGTTTGCTATTAAATAAGGATAGATAAAACTGTTGTAGACAGTATTTAAACTGGCACCAGTTGTAATTAACGTTAAGTTTTATCATCTTATACTACCAAGCTAACGGTTTACTACATATGGGGAAATATCTACTACACAACAGCGCATGGATCATTTTATTTTTGTTCCAGTTCAATACCAGTGTTTCGCAATCTACATACAACGCCAATCAAAGTGTAACACCACCCACCGTGGATGGAAACGGCACCGATGCTTGTTGGCAGCAAGCCAGCTGGAAATCGATCGATCAGCTTTGGTTGGGAACAGCTCCTTCTGCTGCAGACTTTCAGGGAAAGTATAAAGTAGCCTGGAGCGGAACGACACTTTACATTTTGGCAGAGATCGTAGACGATGTCTTGTACGACGGACATACCGGTGCACTGGATCAATGGTACAACGATGACTGTTTGGAAATTTTTATCGATGAAGACCGTTCCAAAGGTGATCACCAATGCAACTACAATGCTTTTGCTTATCACGTAGCCATAAACGGCGATGTGGTCGATCTTGGTACAGACTGCAATCCGCATTTGTACAACTCCACGATTACAAGCGCACGAACCAATGCAGGCACCACCTATACCTGGGAAGTAGCCATGACCATTTATCCCGCCACATATACCGACGCAGGACCCAATACAGGCGTGTCATTGTTTGACGGCAAAGTCAGTGGATTGTCTCTCGCCTATTGTGACGACGATGGAAGCAACACCAGAGAAAGTTTTATCGGCAGCGAAATCATGCCTTCCGGACATAACGACGACAATTACAAAACCGCAGATTATTTCGGTACACTGAATTTAAAAGGTCCGGTGGTGACCAGTGTGACAGATCCTACGGACGAACAACTTCGTGACGATCAAATGCTGGAACGTTATATTTATAACCTTCAGGGTCAATTGGTATTTCAAGAGACACAACCTATAGCTCATGCTTTACCTTTGCGCCATTTGACACAGGGCATCTATATCGTGAAAGTCGTAACGGCTTCAGGATTTAGGACTAAGAAAATATTCGTAGAATAATAATATGCCATTCATTTACAGAAAGAATACCATTATATTTCTTCTTAGCGCTACTGTATTATCAAGTATATTAAGTTGTTCTAAGGCTAAAAAAAATACGTTTGACAAAAACAGTGAACGCTCAGCTATGGGAGTTCCTGAAAAAAATAAACTTTTCTTAGCTGATTCCGCCGCCTTCCAGATTTTAGATACTCCTACTTTTGTGATCACCGATAGTATGGAATTACAGATTGCACTGAGCGAATTGAAAAATGCAGATGATCCTGGCCCATGGAAAGGTGCAGGATAGAACAGAATTAAAATTTACTTCACTGAAACTCTTCTTCTTTTAAATACCAATAATAAAGTAATAGGTCGTAAAAAAAGCGGCACCTTTTATCACCTCAGTGACGAAAATTTTATAACCAGAAGAATAAAAAATAACGGATAATAATACTTTACAAAAGCAGACATTAACTCTTCTACCCTTATGGCTTTCGGCATTTCACCCAAACACATCCAGGACATTCCTCTTAAACAATATAGCACAGAACAATTTCTTGTGCTGGCTTTAGAAACAGCAAAGCAGTTGAAGTGGAACATCGGCGATACCAGTACAACAGGCTTTGTAGCGTATACCAATTTTTCTATGAGTTCGATGAGCGAAGAAGTTACGCTGCACATAGCTAATGGACAAGCCATTTTGAAAAGTAAATGTACCGGCAATCAAATGATGGATTGGGGGAAAAATAAAAGGAATACGGAAGACTTCGTTGCTGCCTTTCAACACGTAAAGAACTCTTATACAACAGAAGAACTGGAACGGAAATACGAAGAGCTAAAACCAACTTTTCTTTCAGAAGAAGAAGCGCTGCAAAAACGAAAAGCACAGACACCCAAAGAAAAAATCGGCAGTTTCTTTTCCATCTTTATACCGATAGAAGGTTATTTCATTACTCCTATTCTGGTCAACCTGAATATTCTCATTTTTATTTTAATGGTCAGTACAGGCGTTGACTTCATGTCTCCAGCCAATGAAAGTCTGATCTTATGGGGTGCCAATTTCAGACCGATCACTTTAGCTGGCGAAGGATGGCGATTGATCACCTGTTGTTTTCTGCATATTGGAATCCTTCACCTTTTGATGAACATGTATGCGTTAGTTTATATTGGTGTCATGCTCGAACCTCATCTAGGAAAGACCAGATACGCCACCGCTTATTTGCTGACAGGCATTACAGGTAGTTTAGCCAGCTTATGGTGGCACGATTACACCATCAGTGCAGGCGCATCAGGAGCGATCTTTGGTATGTATGGATTATTCCTTGCGATGCTTACGACCAACTTGATTGAAAAAGCCGAACGGAATGCTATCCTTCCAAGCATCGGACTTTTTGTGGGCTATAACTTACTCAACGGTGTACGCGGAAATATAGATAACGCGGCTCACATTGGTGGTTTGTTAGGCGGAATAATCATCGGCTATGCGATGATTCCAAGTTTGAAAAAACCGGGACAACAGACGCTGAACTATCTTACCATTTCTGCCTTAACAGTCTTCATTCTTGCCTCATCATTTGTTGTGTATAAAACCATCCCCAATGACATCGCAACCTATGACGTCGGTATAAAAGAATTTATTGCCAACGAATCCAAAGCGTTGGAAGTATATAGCCTGCCTCCCAATACACCCGATGAGACATACATGCAGGGTTTAAAAGAAGGCATTGCCGGTTGGAAAAAAAACATTCAATTGATAGATAGCTTTAGCAGTATGGATTTACCTGCCGCCATGGTAGCCAAGAATATTCTTTTAAAACAATATTGTGAACTGCGTGTAAAAAGCTACGAACTACAGTATCTATCCGTCGCCGAAAACACCAACCAATACCAGGAAGAATTGGAAGGTTATAATGGAGAAATTGAAGTCCTCATCAAGCAGTTGGGCGGAGAACAGGAAGAGGATAAATAACAGATAAAAATAAATGGCTGACTTTCTCCATTTCTGCAATCAATTTTCTCCGCTTAATCAAGAAGCGATGGAAGAGTTGTTTGAAAACTTAAAAATAAAACACTTTCAAAAAGGTGATTACCTATTAAAAATAGGAGAAGTCTGCAAACATTTATATTTCATCAACGAAGGCCTTACTAAAACCTTTTTCATCAAAGACGATAAAGAATTTATCAATGTCTTTGGTATAGAAAATCGATTGTTCACCGTATTTGAAAGTTACGTAACACAAACACCATCCAATTTTAACGTCATTGCTTTAGAACCCACAACCATCACGTTGATCAGTTATTCCGAAATGGATAAACTTTGTAAAAAGCATCATGGTGCAGAAACATTTTTTCGAAAACTCGCATCACTTGCCGCCACTAAAATGACCAGAAGAATCAGCGAGATACTGGAAGAGAATGCCACAGAGCGCTACAATCTGTTTGTCAAAGAAAACAATCAAATCCTTCAGCGCATCAATCTTGGAGATTTAGCCAGTTATTTAGGCATTACACAACAGTCTTTGAGTAGAATTAGAGCCAAAAAGTAGTTTTTATCATTTGGTAAAAAATTGCTCCCCTGCCATGCTTAGGTTTGTAAAAACAAATCGATCATGACACAGCAAACAAAAACTACATGGACAATTGACCCTAACCACTCAGAGGCTCAATTTAAAGTAAAGCACTTGATGATATCCAATGTCTCAGGTACTTTCAACACTTTCAGCGGAGAAGTTCAAAGTGAGAGCACAGACTTTGACCAATCAAAAATTAACCTTGTCATCGATGCCAATAGCGTAGACACGAATGTGGCCGAACGAGACAAGCATCTTAAATCATCTCTATTCTTAGACACAGAAAAATTTCCTACCATCGTATTCCTTGGCTTGCTTCATAAGAAAGACAGCCACTACGAGCTGGAAGGTGAATTGACACTGTGTGCCGTAACCAAGACGGTCAAACTGGAAGTCGATTTTACCGGTACAGGCGAAGGAAGATTTGGCGATACCAGAGCGGGCTTTGAAGTGAATGGAAAAATCAACCGCAAAGATTTCGGATTGAATTTCAATTTATTGACGGATGCAGGGAGTATGGTGGTCGGAGAAGAAATAAAACTTCATTTTGACATTCAGCTTATAAAAGTAACCGCTTAATTATTAAACATAAAACCAGCCAAAATATGAAAACAATAAAACAATTGCGTTATTCGTAGTGGCTTCATTTCTGTAGGTAAAGACAAGACATGCGTCACTGTCTTTACCTATTTTTAGCCTGAGGAGTAGCAATCATCAAGATGTCCAAAACAACCCGCCATAAAGTCCATTTCACACTCCATTAAATACGGTTTAGCTCCTACTTTTACAGAGTAAAATTTTAAACCCTATGACTATGATACCTATACCTATGACCACTCAAGAAGTGGCGAATCGTTTCCATGAACTCGCGCAGCAGGAAAAATGGTTTGACATTCAAGAGGAGCTTTTTGCAGACGATGTAAAAAGTATTGATCCTTCAAACTCTGCATACATGGGCTATGCGGAAGGCAAAGCTAACGTTCGCAAAAAAGGCGAAGACTTTATAAAAAAGATTCAGGATTTCCATGGTGCTCACAGAACCCCACCCGTTGTAGGCGGCAATCATTTTGCAGTAGGCAGAGAGATGAAAAATACACTGGAAGGGTTTGGAAGAATACAACTGAATGAGGTGATGCCTTATGAAGTAAAAAACGGTCAGATCATACTGGAACAATTCTTCTATTAAAAAAAGCCCCAGTCTGCTGCAAGCCTTATGCTCTGTGCAACTGGGGCTGGTGCCACACCTAAATTATTGCTTTACAAACTTTAGTGTTTTTCTTTCTGTTTTAAGGAAATACATACCACTGGGTAGTTGACTGACGTCAACTCTATTGCCATTGCTTTTTACTACTTCTTCACCGACGTAATTATAAATGGTGAAAAATTGACTTTCGTCTCTTTGATGAATAGTCAATACATTATTAACCGGGTTGGGATAAATAGCGATCACCTGTTCGGTCTCACTGTCCTGAATACCGGTTGGTATAGGATCACATGCAGCATCCGCTTTTAATCTTTTGAAGTTGTCGAAATAATAAACATCTCCCGTTTTATGTGAGGGATCAAACAACAGTGCGATATAATCCACCTGATCAGGTGCAGTAGCTGCGTTAATGATTTGATTGAAACTAAAACGAACCGTATGCCATTCATTCTGTTTGCTGACAGTACCGACATAAGCGCTTCTGCGGCCTTGCGGATAAGGACCTGCGTTCAACGCACTGCTTTCCAACTGTAAAGTAATGGAAGTACCTATCGGTGCACTGGTGAGAATATCCATGAAAAAAACTCTGCTGCTATTTTCATATAATGTAGCCGTTTCAAGCGCGATATCATGAACAGCCAATACATCGTAGGCTTCGTTACTGTTTCTTTCGTACTTCACGACATGAGCAGAAGCATTCACCGCATCTTCCAGAGGATTGACTACATTTTCCGTTAACGTTCCTGTGCTGGCATAAGCTACATTTTTAATACCATCGGCATCATCGTAAACGATGGTACAATTATCCACCAGCAAACTCACCGATAAAGCGTCCGTCAATAGTGCGCAGGAATTAGTGGCTGTTACTGTTACATCACCGCTTTCTGCACCAAAATTGACATGAATGGTGTTTGTTCCCGCACCATCCGCAATCGTTGCACCATTAGGCAGAGTCCAATCGTAAGTGGTATTAGGGAAAAAGGCAGTAGAGTACAATACATTTTGCTTATTTGTCATGAGCGATGTCGCTCCTGAAAGCGTAATCGACTCCGCCGTTGAAGGCAGTTCATACACACGCACGTAATCTATTTCCATGTACTTGGGCTCTACGATATCAATCACAGGTCCTCCTCCGCTGCCGCCAATGGCGCAGTTCAGGATGATGAAAAATTCATGGTTGAAGTACCAGTTTTTGGGAGCGATCGTCGTGTTCTTATAGGTAGCATAATGATTACCGTCGCAGTAGTAGCGGATTTCATTCGGTTCCCATTCCACCGCGAAGGTATGGAAGTCGGTAATGAAAGATTGTCCCTGAGGAATGCTGTAAGAAGTACTCAGGTGATTATTGGGCCATGTGCCTTCAAAGAAGATGCTTCCACTGGCTACTTCGGGACCTCTGCCTACCCACTCCATGATATCTATTTCGCCGCATACCGGCCATCCTACGGTACCAATGTTAGCACCCATCATCCAGAAAGCAGGCCAGGAGCCCACTACGTCGGGCATCTTGATGCGGGCTTCCACTCTGCCGTATTGAAAGTTTACTTTAGAAGCCGTTTCTAATTTAGCAGACGTATAGTCATAAGTCGTAGAACCATCTACAACCGTTTCTTTAGCCAATTTGATGTGCAGCAAGCCGTCGGAAACCGATGCGTTTTGCAGTTGGTAATATTGTACCTCTTGATTACCAAAGCCACCTCCGCCTTGTTTTAAAACCCAGGTATCGGTATTAATGGCAGATAAATCAAATTCATCTGACCAGAATAATTGGTAATCTTTATGGCATTGAGCGTACGAAGTAATGGATAACATGCATAAGCATCCCACCAAGGAAAGTTTTAAATTATTTATCATCATTGAAAATTAGCTGGCGTGGTTAGCGGTAACCACTTGGTATACAAAGATAATTGTAATTATTTAATAAATAATTTTTGTCTCTTAATTTTCCAGTTCTGCTTTTCTACAGATGATTTCTATTTCAAAAATTCATTTTGCGGTTTGGTAACACGTTGCCAGAGGAATTAAGCTGATGATACAGTATTTTCAACTCTATAAACATTCCTAAAAACGGATAAGTAGCATTACCGCATGCAACATCAATAATTGATCGATCAAATATTTTTTAAAAATACTTTATATTCACAAAACAAATGGAAGCAACTCAAATCATGGTTAAAATGACATTCGACAGACGGAATGCTTTAATGCAAAGATGTACCGGCATCCTGGACAATCTAACAGACGAGCAATGGCAAAATGAATAACACCCGACAGGAATAGAGTAATCTACTTAGTCGGTCATTTGATTGCTGTGCAAGATGATATGATTCCCTTGTTAAACTTCGGTGATAAATTATACCCTGACTTATACGAACCTTTTCTAAAGTTGCCGGATGAAGCAACACCTGAGATTCCTTCTGCACAAACATTGAGAGCTTATTGGAGTAAACACAATGAAGCATTGACACAACACTTTAAGCAGATGAAACCTGAAGAGTGGTTTGAAAAACACACGGCTGTTTCTGCAGAAGAATTCATCAAAGAGCCTTACCGCAACAAATTAAACATCATCATTATCAGAACCAGTCATCTCTCTTATCATATTGGACAATTGGCATTAATTAAGCAGCTTACGTAGGCTGACACTTGCGGAATGTCGGCATTGTCAGCGTTCAGCATCTTAACCGAAAAAAATAGACCTATACCAGGTATCAGACGAAAAATAATTTGCAAAAAAATAATTCTATATTTTATATACCGCTAGAAGTAATTAAGACAAGTATAGTTACACTTAACAAGAAAGGCCCAAGCGAACGCTTGAGCCTTTCTTGTTAAAACCAAATTCATTAATTACGCTTTCAACAAATGCTGATAATGCGTTTTGATATAATTTTCAATTGCAAAATAGAAGTCTTCCAATTCCATTTCATCCAAATCAATAATCAAGGTATCGTTATTTTTAAATACCAATTTAACTTTTTCAATGATGTTTCTTTCGTCGTTAAGGATTTCAAAACTCTGCACCGTGCTGATCTGGTAGACGCCTTCTTTTTCATTGTTCTTGTATCCTACAAATTCGTTGGTCAGTTGTAAGAAATCATTGTAATTATTGATGCCGGAAAAGATCTTCTCCAATACAGGAGGAACCATGCATACAGCCGCCCATATCCAGAAGCGAATATGATTGACTTCGTATTCCATGTAAATAAAAGTAAAAATAACCGGTATGGTGAGGTAGATAAGCAACTGAACTTTCAATTTTGTTCTGTGGTTTCTGAACATCATCCCCCCATCTATTTCTTTCAAGCTGATCGGAAATAGAATCTCTTCCCACATGATCAACACCATAATGACAACGGCCATGCTCACCGTAAACATTCCGAAATAAACCGCTTCATTATCATCCGGTCCGTAGGCCGCAGAGTCAAATATCTGATGAGACAACAGACCCGCAATACCGAAAATTAGTATTAGAATGCCAATACTAAATTCCGCAGGATATGTTGAGCGTATTACTTTTCCCATAATGGCAATTTTACAAATTAATTCTTATGCTAGTATACTGAAAATATCCAGTAAAGTTACCGTATGTTTATAATTTAGGAATCTAATTTTCAAGTAAAAACTGATTTAATCCATTCAGAATATATTCAGTAACGGAATTCTTTTTTGTCTCTCTATCCAAACATCCATTCCCTATTGAACTTCGCTTTATAATCCAATGGAGATAATCCTGCTATTCTCTTAAAGACTTCGCGAAAAGCCTTATCGTCTGAGTAGCCCATATCACTCATCACTTCGTAAATACTTTTGCTGCCTTTCTCTAATTTAGTTTTCGCCACTTTCACTTTGACACGCTGCAGGTATTCGACAGGAGTATTGCATACGGATTACCTACTGTTCAATACATTGCCGAAACATTAAACGTATCACCCAGCTATTTAAGCGGGTTGTTAAAAGTATTGACAGGACAAAGTACGCAGCAGCACATTTACGACAAGTGGATTGAAAAGGCGAAGGGAAAATTATCGACGACCGGTTTGACCGTCAGCGAAATTGACTATGACTTGGGCTTTGAACATCCCCAATCTTTTAGTAAGTTGTTTAAGACAAAAACGAATCTTTCTCCGCTGGAATTTAGGGCTTCGTTTAATTGATTTAAATAATTTATGTGATGTCATTGATACTATGAATCATTTTTTCAAAACAGCTTTATTGTTTTTCTTAACCACCTTGCTCTACAACTCTTGCCTCGGCCAACCGCAAGCACAGTTAGCGCAAGCAGAAATCTTTTTTGATAAAAATAATTTTCCGGGCGCCTTAGCACTTTACACGGAATTGGAGCAACAACATGACCATCCCATGTATCATTACATCTGTTACAAAAAAGCCTTTTGTCACTATGAGTTACTCCAATATGATGACGCATTAGCCACAGTAAAGCAGGCTCTAAAAATTCCTAAAAATCAATCCAGGTACAAGTGGGTCAAGGGAAGTTCCTATTGGCTGGAAGGAAGAATTTATTCCAAAAAAGATGAAACCAAAAAAGCAGTGCAGTCCTTTTATAAAGCGGTCGATTATGTACCAGAGAGTGAACTATACGCAACGATAGGTTTCAAGGAAATACAATTGAAACATTACAAAAAAGCATTGGTCAATTTGAATAAAGCCATTGAACTAGACAGCAAAACGGCTTATGCCTATAGCAACAGGGCTTTGCTCTACATCCATTATGGAAAAATCAAAGAAGCGAGAACAGA
>JACMQM010000189.1 GCA_014376985.1 Cytophagaceae bacterium
AATTAAGGCCAAAGGTTATGGTGAAGGGTTACCTCTGGTCTCAAATGACGATGAAGAAGAAGGAAGGGAATTAAATCGAAGGACAGAATTCAAAATCATCAAATAATTCATAAATTTACATATATTTATATTCCAACAGTTTTAGTTTAAGCTATGAGTATCAAGTATTTTTCTTTCACCCTTTTCTTGATAGGGTCTTTGTTGTTTACGAATCTGAAAGCGCAAGATGTAAGTCTTTTGATGAAGAACGGTAACAAACTGTTTGAAGATAACTTTTATAGAAAGGCATTGCCTTTCTATGAGCAGGTCTTAGTGACAGAGCCTAATAATACCGAGGCCTTATTTAAGTCTGGCGTTTGTTATCTTAACCGCTACTCTAAAGATAAAGCACTGGTAAATATCCAGAAGTCTTTTGATCAGGATCCCAAAATCGATAAGCACATTCACTATTGGTTAGGCAGGGCTTACCATTTGAATTATCAATTTGATAAAGCAAAGGAGGAGTATAATGTCTATAAAAATACGCTGCGCAAAAGTGATTCAAGGAGAAAAGAAGTAGAGCTATACATTGAACAAACTGATTTTAGTAAAAAGACAGTTACGGTTCCCAGCAACTTCCTGGTGGAGAATTTAGGTGCGTCGGTGAATAGCTCTTTCTCAGAACACAGTCCTGTTGCCTCTAGTAACGATTCAGTACTTTATTTTACAACGAGAAGACTCAAAGAAGGTGAAAAGGAAGAAAAAGACGGTGAGCCATTTGAAGATGTATTTGTCAGTAAAAGAAAGTCAGACGGTACATGGAGCAATCCTGAGAGCTTGAATCTTAATACAAGCGGTCACGACGCCAGTATTCAATTGTATGATAATGATAACAAACTATTGTTGTATCGCAGTACAAAAGACGGAGATATCTTTATCTCTCAGAAAGAAGGCGATAAATGGGGCGATCCTAAAAGCTTTAGTGAAATAAACTCAGGCGATTTTGAATCAGATGCTTTTGTTTCTTCAGACGGTAAGACAGTTTATTTTGCTACCAACCATTATAAGAAGTTTGGTGACATGGACATCTACTACATCACCAAGAATGAAGATGGAAGCTGGAGCAAGCATAAGGAAATGGAAGGAGATATCAATACCGAAGGTGATGAAGATGCTCCGTTTATTACGCCAGATGGCAAAACACTATACTTCAGTTCCAGAGGTCACAAAGGAATGGGAGGCTTCGATGTTTTCAAAAGTAAAATGCAAGCCGATGGAAGCTGGTCTGATCCTGTAAACTTGGGCTATCCGATCAATACTCCTGATGATGATGTGTATTTTTATTATGCCGCATCAGATGACAGAGCATATATTGCTTCTTACCGTGATGGAGGATTCGGTGAAAAAGATATTTATTGTGTAACACCGATCGAGCATGTGATTGTGTATGGTAAAGTGACGGAAGATAAAACTGGAAAAGTCATTGATGGTGCTCAGATTTCATTCAAGTCAACGAAAAAAGTGACCAATGCTAGTGAAGATAAGAAGGCTGTAACAGCTGGTGAATACAAAGACATTCACGTACTTTCGTACAATACCTATAAAGTAGAGATTAGCAAAAATGGTGAGTTGCTATCTACGGATAGTCTTACAATAGCTTCTGTTTCAAAGGAAGGTCAAACCATTAATAAAGATTTTGTAGTGCCTTTCAAAGGAAATCCGGCAGATACGCAAGTTGTTGCAGTTGTTCCGCCTGCAGATACTACAATTAAAACTCCTGTAGTGAAGGATCCTGTAAAGGTCGTAACAACTCCTGTTGCTGTAGAGAAAGAATTGATAGTTTACTTTGCATCTAGTTCTGCCGTATTGGATGGACCTTCTCAAAATGAAATTAAAACCTTGTTGAGTGCTTACAAGAAAGTCAAAGTAATCAGTGTGTCAGGACATGCGGATGATAAAGGACCGGATGCTGTGAACGATAAGATTGCTGCGGCTAGAGCTTCTACAGTGAAGAAATACATCAGCACAAAAACAAAAGTGAAAGTGAGTTCATCGTCCTTTGGAGAGGGCCAACCGGCAGTACCTAACGACTCAGTTGAGAATAGAGCTAAAAACAGAAGGGTAGTCATCAAAGTTTCTGGCGAATAACCCTATATTTTATAGAGTCAATCAAAAAGCAGGTCCTTAAGGCCTGCTTTTTTTAGTTGTTGGAATATGAAGGCTTAATACCTGCTTTTACTGGTTTTTTATTAGTTTTGTAGGTCATGCAAACAATCACTCCTTATAAAACGGAAGAATCAAAGAAAGAGCAGGTGCGCTTTATGTTTAACAACATTGCGGGTACCTACGATAAATTGAATCGAATCATTAGTCTGGGTATCGATCAGCGATGGAGAAGACGAGCCATTGAGATCCTGGCAAAAGAAAATCCTGCGGCTATTTTGGATGTAGCCACCGGCACGGCAGATTTTGCATTAGCAGCCAGTAGTTTACAGCGTGTGAAGATAATGGGAATAGACATTGCTGAAGATATGCTGTCTATAGGCCGTGAGAAGGTAAAAGCCAGAGGCCTGGAGCAACGCATAGAATTGATTTGTGCCGATTCAGAGAACCTCCCTTTTGAAAGCAATAAATTCGACGCTACCATCGTTTCTTTTGGAGTGAGAAACTTTGAGAACCTTGAAAAAGGATTATCCGAGATTCTCCGGGTCATAAAACCGGGTGGCATAATGATCGTTTTAGAAGGATCAACACCTCAGCACCAACCCATAAAGTTTTTCTATAGACTATATGTCACCAAGCTATTGCCTTGGGTGGGCAGGATAATTTCGAAAGACAAAAGTGCTTATCAATATTTGCCGGATTCGATCAAAGCGTTTCCATGCGGTGCAGACTTCACCGCGATACTTGATCGGGTTGGATTTAAAAAAACGTATTACGAAGAACAGACATTTGGGGTATGCACAATCTATGTGGGAAGAAAAGCTTAATTGCTCTACTTTTATTATTGATTATTTCAACAACAGCAAAAGCACAAGATCCGAAATGGAGCAATACTCCAACGTATGATGATCGTGTGTTGCATTATGGATTTTCTATTGGTATTGGTAGCAGTGGTTACAAAGCCAAGCTGTCACAACGTTTTTTGGATGATACTGTCAATTCTGTACGGCCTGTTTTTTCTACGGCATTTACTTTAGGCTTTGTGGTCAGTCTTCGTTTAGCAGAGCATTTTGATTTGAGATTGTTACCTACCGTTGGTTTTTACGAACGTAAAATTGATTATACATTTCCCAATACGCAAAAAACGCAAACGATAGAATCTACCTTTTTAGAATTCCCTTTATTGGTGAAGTATAAATCTCAACGAAGAAGAAATTCAAGGATGTATCTTGTGGCAGGTGGCAAGTTGAGTGTAGAAGCAGGAGCTAAAAAGAAAGAGAAAAAAAGAACAGAACTGCGTACCCAGGGCGCCGATTTTTCGATTGAGTATGGAGTAGGTTTTGATTTTTATATGCCGTTGTTTAAGTTTTCTCCTGAAATAAGATTCTCTCATGGTATTATCAATGTATTGAATCCAGATCCGAATATCTACAGTCAGAGCATTTCAAAATTAACTACGCATACCGTAACGTTGTATTTGCATTTCGAGTAAGAAGAGTAACCAGATTAATCTTCTTTCGGTTCGACGTGTATAAGTACATCAGCAATTTCAGGCAAGGCTTTTATGAGATGATCTTTTAACCGGTGCGCGATATCGTGTCCATCTCTCACGGAGATTCTCGCTTTTACCAAAACGTGTAAGTCTACGTAATACTGCATCCCCGCTTTTCTTACATGGCATTTTTCTGTATCAAGAACTCCATTCACTTCTTTTGATTTTGTTCTGATTAATTGGATCATATCATCGTAATGGTGTTCATCCATTATCTCTCCAAAGGCAGGTTTTAAGATCAGGTAGCTATTATAAAAGATGACTCCAGAAGCCAATAATGCCGCCCAATCATCTGCTGTTTCATATCCTTTTCCCATCAGCACGGCTATCGAGATTCCTATGAAAGCAGCCAATGAAGTAATCGCATCACTTCTATGATGCCAGGCATCAGCGCGTAGAGCAGTGCTTCCTGATTCTTTACTTTTTCTAATGACATATTGAAAAGACACTTCCTTAAATAGGATGATGCCTCCTAATACATAAAGGGTAAATGATTTCGGTAAATCATGGGGGGTGTTAATATTTTCTATGCTTTGACTGCCAATGAGTGTTGCGGAAACAATCATGATGGCACCGACAACGAATGTTGCCAATGCTTCTGCCTTCCCATGACCATAAGGATGCCCTTCGTCAGCAGGTTTAGCCGCTACTTTTAGACCGATCAATACAATGATGGAAGCAAAAATATCTGTGACTGATTCAATGGCATCCGCAATCATGGCATATGAGTTACCCAATACCCCTACAAATGCTTTAAGCAGAGCTAATAGTGCACTGCTTAAAATACTTAGGTAAGTGGTTTTGATGGCGGAAGATTGTTTCATGCAAAGAATTGAACGTTAAATATAACAATGAATCCTTAATTTCTAT
>JACMQM010000190.1 GCA_014376985.1 Cytophagaceae bacterium
CCACAGTGCGGAGGTCCACCATTGATGACTTTGAAAAGGTCCTGTATAGCCTGGACCCTTAGCTATATAAGTTGCACCTGCTGCTCCTCCGCCTATTTCATCCGCTACATTGCCTGGTATATAATCGTCAGGAGGAATAGTAAGATTATAACTGCCTAATCCTCCACCTGGAAATACTTGTTGAGCTTTGAGATCAGAAAGAAAAAAAAGGCAAAATAACATCCCTACACTTTTACAGATTAAGTCAAGTAAAAATGAGTATACACAAGACCGGTGCATTTTAGAAGTATTCATAATTTGAGATGTCCTTCAGCTAGCAGTATGCTACTGCTGAATAAATGTGGCTTAGCGTGTACTAAGTAAGTCATATGAAGTAAAATAAACAAGAAGTAAACTTGATATATTTATATTATTTATTGCTTAAACCATACTTAAAACGCTTAGAAAACACTAAAATCATGGAAATAGAAGTTTTACCCTCTTTATTAGAGATATAGGCTTAAACTAAAAACAATAACAACAAACTAAAAATCTGCCTGTCCTTAGCATCCAGGTAGAAACATTTTAATGGTTCATTTTCATATCCCAATTATTGATTAGCCATTATTGTTTAGAAGTATATCGTAGATAAAAAAGCAAAAACCTTCGATTAAAATGACTAAAAATATGTCGAAACCTAGATCATTAAACTGTTAAGTTTGCATTTTTCCTTGTACAACTGTCCAGAAAATGCTAGTTTACGTATCCTGACGAGAATAAAACAAGACATCATCATGAAAACTCCCTTACTTATTGCCTTTTTATTAGTTACAGTTACCACAACTTTCTCACAAACGCTGGAACAAAAATGGGGTGGAATGATTGAGAAATCTCAGAATTATGAATCTTATAAAGTCATTAAAAAAACTGAATTAGCTGATTTTTGGAAATCAACTCACGATTCTCTCCAGCGTTATCAGAAAGAGTTGAAAGCTGAGTACGCTGAGATTGTTACTCAAAAAAACGAAATCAATCAACTTAAATCAAAAACTACAGAATTAAATACGCTGCTTGCTCAAAATGAAACGGACAAAAACAGTGTTTCTTTTTTAGGCATCAAAGCCAATAAATTCGCTTACCTTTCTACGCTATGTCTTTTATTAGTCATCGCTTTATTGGGTATCGGCTTGTTGTATTACCTTTATACCAATAGCAATGTTGTAACTTTGCAAAAAGTAAATGCTCATCAAATGCTCTCCAAAGAATTTGATGAGTATAAATTGGTAAAAATAGAAATGGAGAGAAAACTTCGCAGGGAGCTACAAACACAAGTCAACAAACTCGAAGAATTAAAAAAGGGAAATGGGTAATCACCACCACCACGATGATACTTCTCATCATCATCACGGGCATGAAGGACATCATCACCATTATACTACCGGTAATATAAAAGTCGCTTTCTGGCTCAACTTAATTTTTTGTATACTCGAGTTTGCAGGAGGATTATTTACAAATAGTATTGCCATCCTTTCGGATGCATTGCACGATTTGGGCGATTCTTTCTCTTTAGGATTAGCCTGGTATTTTCAAAAAATCTCTCAGCGTAAAAGAGATAAACTTTTCTCTTACGGCTACAAACGTTTTTCTTTATTGGGAGCCTTGATCAATTCGATGATCTTATTGATGGGGTCTGTTTTCATTGTTATGGCAGCCATACCACGTGTCCTTCATCCGGAACCTTCGAATGCCAAGGGTATGATTATTTTCGCTTTAATAGGGATTGCAGTAAACGGTGCCGCTGTGCTTCGCCTGAAAAAAGGTTCTTCTATTAATGAACGTGTCATCTCTCTTCACCTGATCGAAGATGTATTGGGCTGGGTGGCTGTTTTAATTGCAGCTGTGGTGATGTTGTTTGTAGATATTCCGGTATTGGATCCTATTTTGTCTTTGGTCATTACAGGCTACATCTTATTTAATGTAGTGAAGAATTTAAAACACAGTCTTAAGATATTGTTACAAGCGGTGCCTATGGACATCAATGAAGCAGAGGTGAAGAATAAGTTATTAAGTATTCCTCACATCATGGACGTGCATGACATACACATCTGGACGATGGATGGTAATTATAATATTTTAAGTTTGCACCTTGTCATTGAAGAACATACCAATTTAGAAGCAGCAGAAAGTATCAAATCACAAGCCCGCAATCTTCTTCAGGACTTTCGTGTACATCACATCACCATCGAAACAGAATCACCTTCGCAAGTTTGCAGCTTGCAGGATTGTTAATCTTTTGTTTCTTTCAAGAGTTCTTCGTAATGAGCGTTTGTGCTTTTCGATTTTAACGGTTCATAGAGACTGTTTGTTGCCGCTGCTTCTGAGTACACTTGTGTTTTATCTAAAGCATAAGGTCCGCTTACACCGACATACCATTCACCTTCTGATAAAGCTTTGAATAAATAAAATCTGGAAGATGTTCCTTGGTAAGTGATGATTTTACTATTTATCAATTCTAATTTTTCATAATAAAATTCATCTTCATAGCCTCCCATATAATCGTACATCCCTGATTCTGCAAAGTATTCCTGCTTGAGCCATTTAACAGGAAATAGTTTTAACTGATCAGACTCTTTTAGCAAAAGGTAGAGATTTGATCTGTATTTATTCTGTGCAGCAAAATGTAACAGAACGTTGGGATCTACCGTTATCTTCCGTTTGATCAATTGAGTTAACGCTTCGTAAGCAAACAGATCATCCGAATGATGGGATAATGAAATGAGGTGTGCTACGATTTCTTTTTGATCCGTAAAGTGTCCGAATAGTGGTATTGAATTCCATATATTCATATACGATGAATTGAAATCTTCTGCCAGTTGTAGATCTTCTTTATTGAAAGCTAAAAGTTGAGCGAGGTGTGGAATAAAGAAATCTTTATTTATCGTCTGGCTATCCAGTAATGTATTTCCTAATCTGTAGATAGCATACCTGAAAGGTGTACTTTTTATCAATGTAAAAACTTCTGGAAATAATTTACTGTTCAATTCCAAAGAATCTTCTATAGCATTAAATAAGCTATAAGGGATATCATCGACTGACGGGATTTCATTGTTGATCAAACTTGTAAATAATTCTTTAGAAGATGTTGATTTTAAATTCAACAAAGTTTCCAATGCTTTCACCTGCAAATATGGATAAGCTGCTAAGCTGCTATACAATGCCTTTATAAAAGGAACCGTAGAATCATCTTCTATGACTTTCAATCTGGATAACAAGGCTGATCTTACATTTTTATAGCCAGATGAATCATCGGAAAAATGTTTTTTCAATTCAGTATAAACCAATGTTGTTTCTGAAGGCTGGAAATTATAATAATGAAGCATCCCTAAAGCTTCTGCCTGAATAGTAGAATCATTCGAAGATAAATCGTTTAATAGTTGCTTGGCCTTGCTTTCAAAAAGTCTGGTCTTGAGTTTACTGTTTGTCAATGTAAAAGAAGAAAAGAATTGATTGGCTACGTCTGATTGAATCACTTCCTGTGGGAGACAAGTGTATACCTGAATCAGCTTATTGTCAATCGGTATGAATAGCATGCGTTTTTTATTCTGCGATTTTTTTAACTGAATCAACCATTCTATCCCTTCCAGACCATTGATGATTGTCTTTTTCTCTACCAAAATAGAATCACCTTCTCCAAGATAATCTTCCTTTAACTTCTTTATAAACTCCAATTTAGGCATGTAATAATAAGGAGAATAAAAACTGATATTGACCGCGTAAGAAATACCTGAGCAAGTGTCAATCGCATCGTATGATTTTTCATAAGGTAGCTCCTGGTTATAAGTGGTATCTATTTGTTTCTGCACGTTTCCCGGGATCTTCCATTTTACTCCTTCTTCTTTGTCTTCATAAGAAAACCATTTTGACTGTTTGAACGGAATGAATTCAAAAGAATTGAAAAATTGTGAAACAGTAGGTCGGTCCAATAATTCCTTTTTACCGACAACAAATACCATATATACTCTGGAGCCTCTAAGTACCAATAGAATATTCATCAACAAGCCTGTTTTAGCATCTTGTCTGAATAATGTTTTGGCTGGGAAGCCATCAAATGTAATGGATTTAATTTGTGAGACACCAGGATCTGTATTCTCTGTTAGCGTAGATGCAAATTCATTAAGATATGTAGAATCATCATATACCATCAAGCCAGCAGGCGGTAAATAATAAACAATGCAATACGCTATGCCTTCCTTGTCTTCTCCACTCAAAAAATAGGTATTGACTGAACCTGATTCAGACGGAACTTCTTGCATGAACTTCGAAAGGGAAGCCTCGGCATTCACTTTGTAAGCACCATCTTCGGAAGTATAAGTTGTACCTTTGTGTGTTTGGATAGACTGTTGAGTGGGATCTGTGGATGGAATCAATTCCATAGATTCAAAGAACAGATTACTATCTGGTAATTTTAATGCGTCCTTTTTGTAAGAACATGCCATGATGAAGTAAAGTGAACCGTATTTTTTAAGGATGCGTACTTTGCCATACATCTTATCTTTTGCATTATAAAATTCGCCTTCTATAGCTTCGTTTCCTTTAAAGATAAATGATCTTTTCTTAAATCCTTTTGCTGCGTCTTTACTCTTAAACATATTTATGAGAAAAGCATCCGTCACAGTGTTCATGTCTACTTCTGAACTGCCACCTGGAATTTTTACACTTAAAGAAAAATAAAAGAGTCCTGTTGCCAGATCCGGATAAACATACATGGTAAGTGGTATTTTTTCTTTTATAGGATAAAGTACTGGTTGGCCAGGCATAGCTATTGAATACCCGTTTTCTGCAAATGTGTAGGTCTTCCATGTTGCATCAATTGGTTTGGGTTTATATTTTGAAGCTTGTCCGGTAAATGAAGAAGGCACAAGAGTCAAAGTAAATCCTTTCTTTTTGAGCAAAGAAATAATTCCCTGGTCGCCGGCAAGGTGCGCGGCACCTACTGCATAAAATACCGTTTGTTTGGCAGAAATCTCTTGTATACGATCTGCCATGTTTTGGTTTCTTTTGTGTAATACATCAAGGTGAGGTGTATCTCTAGCAGCAACGATGTCATTGATTTTATAGATGTCTCCTTCGGAATAAACTTGAATCAATTGATCAATAAATGATTTGTATTCGGGGGCATGGATAATTTCTTTTAAATCTTCTATGCCTTTTTTATACTTACTTTTTGACTCGTGGGTCTGGTCGCTTACTTTTTCCAAACCGTGCATCAATTTTTTTTCTCCTAAGGCAATCCGATATAAATAGCCATCTAGAAACGTGGCTTTGTCGTTTTTAGTAAGAGTAGGGGAATTCAATAAACGCGCAATCTGTTCGGGTGACTTATCTTTGATTTGATCTAAGTCAAGTGTTGTTTCTTCCAATAACTTTTGCTTAAGCGTAGCATATTCACTGGCAGTAAGGTCTTTTCTAAAATCTTGCGTAATGGTATCTTCCGTTGCATTCAGCATGAATGCTGCAATGAATTGAACAATAGAATCCGGGGCCACTTCCAACGCAAAGCCTTCGCATTCCTGAATTTTAGCAATAACTGAATCACTTAAATCAAATACTCGTTTATCACTAAGGTGCATGGTACCGAAGAGGTAAGAAGGTTTACTCAAACCGTTTCCAGATATTTTCCAAAGCAAACCATAGTGGTCACGTTGTTTTTGAGCCTGAGTAGTGTGAGAAAAAAGAAAAGTGAATAAGATAAAAAACGAGAATAAAATACCCTTCATAAATTACAGATCAAAATGTAATCGGCAAGGTATCTTTTTTTATCAAAAAAAAGAAAAGGCAACAGGTTTAAGACTGTTGCCTTTTCATAATGAATTGGTTCTCTGAGCCCAACATTACTTCAACATTAAAGCTTCCAATTGCTGATCAATTCTGCTATTGTTTTTTGATACACCGGAAGCTCCGCTGCTGTTTGTTTGATAAAACCATTGTCAGCTAATTTACCCACTACAGCATCCATTTCCTGGTCGTTGTCATAAGTCATTTTACGGAAAGGATTGGTATAATCTTTTTTTCTGGATTGAAGAATACCTTCTGTAATCCATTGCATGGTACTCAATGATTGTTCCAGCAGTTGTTTGAAATGTGTGGGCGTAAATGATGCAGGAGAAATTTCTTTCACATACAACATGCTCGCCACAGCGTGTTGAAGTTTATGAAGAGGATATTGAGCGCTTAATGTTCTGTATGCGGCATGCACGTCATCCCAACTGTTGACATTTCCATTTTTGATCCCTTCTTTCAATTGCCGCAAGGCATTCTCTTCCACTAATTGTCCGCCGACATTATGCCAGGCGGAACGTTTGGAGACCGCAACGATCGGAGTAATCTTATCGAAGGCAGTAATTTTATTCTCCTCTATACATTTCAACAGATTGCGAAGACCATACAATACGATCATTTCTTTAAATAAGCCATAAGCTTTATGCACCTTGAGCAACCTTACCTTACGCTTACTATTCTCCATTCCTTCTGCATAAATAGCCAATTGTGCAACTTCATCAGGAGAGTTAATCAGCAATTCTTTTCCTTTTATTGTATAATTAGAAGGAAGGTCGGAACCTGCATTTTTATACCAGGCTTTACCTACAGCGGCTTCCATCAGTTCCAAAGAAGCGATCATTTCTTCTACTGAATCGGGTGCCAGGTAATCGTATTCTATATACTGTGTCTTGTCTGTACGCTTGTCCCTGTCAATGTACTTCCATGAATTACGTGCCAGGGCATACATGTTGTGCATGAACCAATAGCCAGGCATGATGTTCAATTGGTTTTCATGTTCATCTGTTACGATCAAACTAAATGGAAATGGAATGTTCAACTCAGACATGTAATTTCCTTTAGAAATGATGTTGAACGAAGCAAACTTTGAATTGTGTTTGAGCGTCACAGACAGCCCCGGCCAAAAACCTCTGCCTGTAATGATTTCACCGTCGGCTCCTCTTGAATTATGATTGGAACCGATTGTAGCACCGGCCGCCATATTGCTTTGGCCCATGATGAGTGCGGCAATCAGGAATGAATTGTTATGGTGTTGTTCGTGTGAAGGGAAAATCAAAGAGTTCAATACTTCACAACAAGAAATCGTAGCATTATTACCCAAATATGAATTGATCAGTCGTGCACCGTACTTCAATTGAGAATGAGAAGCCATGACAAAACGTACGGCTTTCACTCCGTAGAATATTTTACAACCGTATCCAACAATACCATTTACTAATTCGCATCCTTCTCCAATCTGAGAAGCCGCTTCAGCACTGCTATTAATGGTGAGATTTTTTAATTTGTTTGCTCCTTTTAAATAAGCATCCGTGCCAATGGTAACGTCTTTTATAATTTTGCAGTTCTTAATGACACTGCGATCACCCACCATTCCATAATAACCGCGTTGCGCATCAAACTTCTTTTCAGTAAACGACTTGAACTTATCCATTAATGCCATGTCTTCACGATGGCGCGTCCATAGGTAAGCATCACCTGGAAGCATGCCATCAAAGGGGAGGACACTGCGTCCGCCGTTTTCATTACAGAGCTCCATCCAAATGCGCACTTGTTCTGTTTCACCTTCTTTGACAATACCGTTACCAAACTTGGCGTAATCGGTAGTGGCCATTTCATTGACATTAAATAAAATGACTTCATTTCCAATGATGTAGTGGGAAAGGAAATTGACATTATGAATAACCACATTGTCTCCGAAATCGCAAGAACAAATGGTACTATTGTATAGTCCGACCGGTAAACGTAAATTATTAAACTCGAGGTAACAAGCCTCCAGGTTACCAATACGAATCATGCCGAAGAAATGACAATGCTTAACAAGTTGCGGATCAAATGCTTCTGCAACAAAAATATTGTTCCAATCATCAGACGTATTGTCGTTGCGAACCAACGCTTCAATCTCATAGGTTTTCAACTTGCGGTATTGAGTAGCAGAACCAAGTTGTTGGTTTCGCAAATGGTATTCATTATCATCCTTCTTTAAAAAAGATGGATCTATAAAATTATAACCCAAATCAGATAAGGGTTTTTTCTGAATGCGATTCATATGTCTTGTTAAAGAACGATTGATTATTCTACAGTCACAGACTTGGCTAGATTTCTAGGCTTATCTACGTCACAACCTTTCAATACTCCTATGTGATAAGAAAGTAATTGCAAAGGAATAACCGAAATGATAGGAGCAACGAGTTCATCTGCTTCCGGAATAAATATCACATCATCAGCCATGCCCGGTATTATTTGATCACCTTCTGTAACAACTGCTATTATTTTACCTTTGCGCGCTTTGATCTCCTGAATATTCGATACTACTTTTTCATAATACGTATCTTTAGTGGCTACAAATACCACTGGTAAATTTTCATCTACCAAAGCAATCGGTCCATGTTTCATTTCTGCAGCAGGGTAGCCTTCGGCGTGGATATAAGAAATTTCTTTTAGTTTGAGTGCTCCTTCCAATGCAATAGGGAAATTATAACCTCTACCTAAGAATAAGAAATCACGTGCATCTTTGTATTTTCTGGCGATGACCTTTATGTGTTCATTCATTGCCAGAATAGACGTCACCTTATCTGGAATAGCGTCCAATTCATCCAGCAAATGTTGGAAGCGTTGTGCTGTGATGGTTCCTTTTTCTTTTGCTACCATCAAACCCACTAAACACAAAACAGCCAATTGAGCCGTAAACGCTTTTGTACTTGCGACTCCGATTTCAGGACCTGCGTGTGTGTAAGCACCAGCATGAGATAAACGTGCGATCGATGATCCGACCACATTGCAAATGCCTAATATGATGGCTCCTTTTTCTTTTGCACTTTCGATGGCCACAAGTGTATCGGCTGTTTCACCGGATTGAGAAACGGCGATGATGACATCTCCAGGACCGACCACAGGATTGCGGTAGCGAAACTCTGAAGCATATTCCACTTCTACCGGGATACGACACAATTCTTCAATCATGTATTCAGCCACCAGCCCTGCATGCCAGGATGTGCCACATGCAACGATGATGATACGCTTAGCATCCTTTAATACACCAGCATATTCACTCAGACCACCCATATTCAGTGTGCCTTTCGAAGCATCTAATCTGCCGCGTAAACTGTCGAAAATTGTTTGTGGTTGTTCAAATACTTCTTTCAACATAAAATGCTCGAAGCCACCTTTTTCGATGGTTGCCAATTCCATATCCAACTTTTGAATGTAAGGTGTTTGAATTTCGTTCGAACTATTTTTAAGAATCAGTTCGTCGGCTTTCAGGATCACCAATTCATAATCGTTCACATACACCACTTCCTTTGTATACTCAATAATTGGAGAGGCATCGGATGCTAAAAAGTGTTCTCCTTTACCAATACCGATTACTAAAGGACTTCCTTTACGAGCAGCGATGATTGTATCGGGATTATCTTGATCGATCAATAAAATAACATAAGCACCTACTACACGTTTCAAGGCGATGCGCAATGCTTCTTCTACGCTACAAGAATTGCTGTTGCGAATTTCTTCAATAAAATGTACCAATACTTCCGTATCGGTATCACTTTTAAAAATATGTCCCTGATTATTTAATTCGTGTTTTAGTTGCGCATAATTTTCAATGATACCATTATGAACAATCGCCAATTTACCATCACCGGATAAATGGGGGTGAGCATTTCTATCACTCGGTTCACCGTGTGTTGCCCAACGGGTATGTCCAATACAAATGTTACTGTGCATCTCTTTACCAACCAGCTCATCTTCCAAATTAGAGACCTTACCTTGTTTTTTATAGGCTTTAAGCCCTTTATTAATGATGGCAACACCTGCACTGTCGTATCCGCGGTACTCCAATCTCTTCAATCCTTTTAACACTACAGGATAAGCTTCACGCGATCCTATATAAGCTACAATTCCACACATAAATCTAAATTTGTTTCTGTACTGTCAACTATTAATAAACAGTTACTACAAGTATAAATAAAAATAACCAACTATTTTAATACAGCATTGATCCTTGAGGTGTAGATATGGTAACTCATTTCTCTTCTTTATTTTATACTCTTCTATTTTTATGATTCACTGTATGACTGATTCCTTTGATAGGTGATACATTTTATCAATAAGATGATATTGAATTTAAATAATAAGACAGGAAAACAGTGGAAATTTTAACTGCTAACACACACAAAAATCTCATGAAAATATATATTCCCTGATTGACGATTATGAAAGAACCATTGCAGTTGATGTGATAGGAGTGAAGCAAATTTTGCTTTTCACTTGTTCTAATTGAAAAATATAGGCATTGAAAAGAGGATTATTGCTTCTTAAGTGTAATAATTCCTCCTGTATTTATTAATATATTGTCTTTTTATAATGTCCTTATAAACAATCATAAAGGCATATTGGTATACTTGTAAAATGATACTTTTAACTTTTTTTAGAGCACCTTTTTAAAAGTTGGTTGTCTTCCCATTAAATCAGATTTTATTCGAGTAAAAAAAATAAAAAACCTCTTAATTAAGCTCTACAGTATGTTTCGAACGTTACGTATTGGAAATGAGCTGATAAACCTTTATTTTATTAGTACATGAACAAGAAGTGTGAAATATTTTTAAAAACACTGTCAGGTTTACTGATCATTGTCTTTTTTTTGAGTTGTTCTAAAAAAACGGAAGATCCAAGTCCACCTCCTTTTAATGGTAAAAAATATACTATTGTAGCAGGTGCTCACCAGACTACGGATCCTATTGTATTCAAAACAACGACCGAGTTAAAGTTCAAGGCCAAGTTTGATAGTTCCGCTATTTACACCACCATTGATCCAGCCAATCAAGACGATACGAATAAACTATTGGGCTTGTCTGATTGTAATACATTGCATCAAAGCAACAGCGCCAGATTCGGTTGGAGATGGTTCAATAATCAATTGGAGATTATGGCTTATTGTTACATCGATGAATTAAAACCGGAACCGGTTCGTGTAGCCGTTGTTGAATTGAATACTGTAAATACTTATAACATCGCTTTCAAAAGCGATCGGTATATTTTTACAGTAAACGGCACACATAAAGTTGAAGTGCTAAAAAATTGCGACTACACAGGAGTTCGTTACAAATTATACCCATACTTCGGAGGCGATGAAACCGCACCTCATGAAATAAGAATATGGGTTGAGGAGTTGTAGGTCTTGTTATCTATTGTTTGATAAAGCGAAGGGCTTGTTTGTCTTTGGTTTTCTTTGAACTGATCACAATCACATACATTCCAGGATTAAGTGATTTCGTATCTATAATCAATTCATCGGACTTCCTGTTTTGATCTACAGCGATTACCAATCCATTGATATCATGAACAAAAACCTGATCTAATTCTTCTTTTAAACCAGTAAGAATTAAATAACCTTCAGAAGGGTTAGGAAAGAAGCGAATAGCTTTTTCATCTCTATCTATTAATCCCGTGATGCTATTTTTCCATCCTAAAGGATAAATCCCGTATTCCAGATTGATTGCTGGAAAAGCGATTTGATCATTTTGTTGATGACCCGTTGCTTTAATTTTTAATTCGCCATTCTCATCTTGCTTCATAAGGTAAAATTCCAGCGCATTATTTTTCACATTGTTCCATCGCAAGGGTAAGATAATGGCTCCTTCAAAGACAAATGTTTCTTATTCTAATTTCAGGGCATCAATCTGCCAAAGTGTATTCATATTTTCTTCATCGGCTGATGCAGAAGAAACACGGCTTCCCTCAACATTATTTTTACCAATGACAATATTACTTTCATAATCCGGAATAGAAGCCAATACCGATAATCCTGAATGAGCCATATTGCGTATGCTCCAGGTAGCTCTTACCTCATGACGAAATGCTGGCATTAATTTAGAAACGGGCGCCGAAGAAGATCTTCTGAATTATACGTTGTGGCCAGCAATGTTGCGCCACCTGATTCCGGAGAAACTTCTAAGGCATAGGCATCAGCTGAACTAGAGGAAGCCTTCATCATAACCCACACACGGATAGAGTCTCCATAGACAGGACTCAAAATCGGTCCATAAATTATTTTTGTCACCGGGAAGAGATTGAGAAAATACGGGAGTACTACAAAGCACTGCTGCCAATAAAAACAGGTTGAAGTATAAAGTAAGCATAGCTGGTTGAATGATGTTGCAAATCAACGTTCTGGAATTGATACTCCTGTTCACAAGCATTATGAAAAGATTATCTTTAATACTTTCCATTAAACAGAGAAGTGGAGATTATATGTAGTAGAGCAACGAATCAAAAACACTTCTATGCTGATAACCAAAGAATTGTTTTTGTATACTAAGCGATAAATAGGAAGACTAACATTTTTTAACGCATGAATAGGACAATAAAATTAAATAATAATGAGTATTTTTTTACTCAATTACTGACTAGTAATTCCTCACTGTGTTGTTTGTCTTAAAAAGTTTTTTTTTAATTATAGCCAGCTGCTCCAAACTCGAGTGTTGATTTTTTATCAGTAATCTAATTTTAACAATTATATATTTAATCGCATAAAAAGCTATTTTCATTGTTCACTAAGTGTATCAAACGATTGTTTTTCGAACCAGTAATTTCTTTCAGGAGGTCTATATGTAGGTTAAAAGATGGAGTCCTGCGTATTCTTTGTACACCTTCAAACAAATCAATCAAGCTATTATGATAAAAATTAAAAATTCTCTTCAGCGAGGTCTTCAGGGGATAAGAAGACTGGCTGCTTTTACTGCGATTCTGATTGTCTGTCAGCAACATTCAGTGTTAGCACAACTACCTGCGGGATTTGTTCAGAAAAATTTGACAGATAATTCCATTAAGGAAGCTACTTGTATGGCTCATGCTCCTGATGGTAGAATTTTTATTGCAGAGCGTGGAGGTATTGTCAAGGTATTTCAAAATGGAACACTATCCGTTTTGCATACCGTTGCCACAACAACTGCTGCGGAACAAGGACTTTTAGGAATTACCTTGCACGCCAATTTTGCACAAAATGGCAAGTGTTATATTTATTACACCAATCCCGAACTGACTACCCATTTTCTAGATGTTATCGTTATTGCTGCAAACAACACGATTACTTCTTCCACCAGACTGGTGCAGTTTGATCCCATCATCAACGGTTATCATAATGGAGGAGCCATGTGGTTTAAAAACGGTTTTCTTTATCTATGTAACGGAGAAAGTAACGAACCTGCTGAAGCTGCAAATCTGAATTCGGACAGAGGAAAAGTATTACGCTTTTTGGAAGACGGACAACCTGCTCCGGGTAACCCTTATTACAATACAGCAGGTGCTAATCGTTCTAAAAAAAGTATCTGGGCCATTGGGATGAGAAATCCTTGGGCGATGAGTTATGATCCGTTATCGGGACGTATGTTTGTTGCCAACGTAGGCGGTGGCTTTGAAGAAATCAACGACATCACCAATCCTGATCCTGCCAAGAATTATGATTACGGTTGGGATCAAAGAGGAAGATCCGGAACAGACCAGGATCCGAATACGACTATTGCTCCATTCTTTGCTTACCGCCATGAGAACTGGGGATGTGCCATTACTACAGTAGCTGCTTTCAACCCACCGTCTACTAATTATCCTGCACAATACAAAAATAGGATATACCTGACAGATTGGTGCAGCGGTTGGTTGCGCAGTATTGACCTCAACAATCCTACAGCACCATACCAGGAATTTGCACCTTCCGGATTTGGAAGCATCTTGGGAACAAGCGTAGGGGCAGATGGAAATATTTATTACATCAACTATAACAGCAACGGTAGTTTAGCTCGATTGGAATACACTATACAAACTGCTCCAATCATTGTCAATCAACCGGTGAGTAAAACAATATTCACAGGAGATCCCGTTTCATTTTCTGTATCGGCTTCCGGTCTCGCGCCTTTTACTTATCAATGGAAAAAGAACGGTGTGAATATAACAGGTGCTACTGCGAGCACTTACAGTATATCTTCTGCTGTTATTGCAGATGCAGGTAACTATACTGTTACGGTAACCAACACTAATGGAAATGTAACGAGCAATGCAGCAGTATTAAACGTCAATCCTGCTAATACAATTCCTGTTGCTCACATTACATCACCAATAAATGGAGCAAAATTCACCGTATTGGATGTGATTAATTTTTCCGGTACAGCTACCGATCAGGAAGATGGAACATTGCCTGCTTCTGCGTATACATGGGAAGTACGTCAATACCACAAAGACTGTCCGACTTGCGAACACTGGCATCCAGGCCCTGGCGTACCCAATGGCGTGACTTCGGGATCATTTATTTCGAGTAATGGAGGAGAAACTTCTCCGAACATCTGGTTGAGAATTATTCTTAGTGTAAAAGATTCCAATGGCCGATTAGGAAAAGATTCGGTGGATATTTTTCCAAACCTAGCAACTGTCACAGCCAAAAGTATTCCCGCCGGTTTGAAGATTGTTGTGGGATCAGAAGATATTACTCCTTATTCTAAAACAATGGCAGTGAATGCGCCTGTATTGTTGCAAGCCATTACACCACAAATTAAAGGTGATAGTTTGTACACTTTTGTTTCCTGGGCACACGGTGGGGCTGCCAGTCAAGACATACGCGTACCGGCAGTAAACACTACGTATACTGCTACTTTCACAAGCTCATTTATTGGACAACGTCCTTATGGAAATGTTATCAGAACATTACCTGGAAAAATAGAAGCGGAAGATTTTGACGAAGGAGGAGAAGGGATAGCCTATCACGATGGCAGTGCAGGAAATGCCGGCAATGCATACCGTACATCAGATAACGTCGACATACAAAATTGCTCAGAAGGAACCTTCAACTTAGGTTGGGTGAATAATGGGGAATGGTTAGAGTATACTGTAAACGTTGCTCAAAATGGAAACTATGATTTGGGCTTACGAATAGCTACTCAAGGTACAGGTAAGAAAATGCATGTTGAAGTAGATGGTGTCAACGTAACAGGAACATTAGCCATACCACTTACAGGAAGTTTCCAGACCTGGCAAACCGTGACGGTAAGCAATATTTCATTAACAGCTGGAGCAAAAGTGATTCGTATTTTCTTTGAAGAAAACGATATCAATTTCAATTATTTCACATTCACTGTTTCAGGAAATACCAATACGCCTCCAAGTGTAACCATCATTTCTCCTGAAATGAATGAAACATTAACGGCTCCAGCTTCTAAAGTTATTGTGGCCACAGCTACGGATGATGGTACCATTGCTAAAGTGGAATTCTACAATGGCACGATCAAATTAGGCGAAGATCTTACTGCTCCTTATAACTACAGTTGGACGAATATACCTGCAGGAACTTACTCACTCACAGCTAAAGCCTATGACAACCTGAATGCATTGACAACATCAAGTGCCATTACATTTATTGTAACTCCTACAACAGGTACTCCAACGAAGACACTACCTGGTAAAATCGAAGCAGAAGATTATGACGAAGGGGGAGAAGGAGTCGGTTATCATGACTTAAGTGCGGGTAACTCAGGAAATAAATATAGACCAACCGATAACGTAGACATCGAAGACTGTTCTGAAGGTACATTTAACATTGGTTGGACAAATGCAGGTGAGTGGTTACAATACACCGCTTCTGTAACGCAAGCCGGTACTTATACCTTAGCTTTACGTGCCGCTGCTCAGGCCGATGGAAAAGCCTTACATGTAGAAATCAATGGAGTGAATATTACGGGTGCTATAGCCGTACCAAATTCCGGTGGCTACCAAAATTGGCAAACGATCACCATCGGTAATATCGCTTTGACAACAGGAACTAAAGTGATACGCCTTGTTTTTGATGCGAATGACATCAACTTAAACTATTTCAGTTTCACTGCTACGGGTAGTACCAATGCCTTACCGGTTGTTAGTTTGACTTCTCCTTTGAGTGGAGATGTATTCAATGCTCCGGCTGCTGTTACTCTTTCTGCTACTGCTACAGATGACGGTACAATCAGTAAAGTAGAATTTTACAATGGTGCTGTTAAATTGGGAGAAGATCTTACTACTCCATACAGTTACAGTTGGACAAATGTTACAGCAGGTAGTTATGCGATCACAGCGAAAGCTTACGATAACTTGAATGCATCTGCTTCTTCAACAGTAACTAACATTACTGTAAATACACCAGCAGGTTCTAACCTGGCCTTGAATAAACCGGCGCGTGCGTCTTCCAGAAAAGATAACAGCGTGAGCAGAGCAGCTGGTTTAGCTGTAGACGGTCAAATCGGTACACGTTGGGAAAGTGAATGGTCTAATCCACAATGGATTTATATCGATCTTTTGCAAACTTACAATTTGAACCGAGTGAAGATTACCTGGGAAAATGCATTGGGTAAAGATTACCTGATACAAGTATCCAACGACAGCACCAACTGGACTGCTCCGGCTGCGAAGACTGTAACGGGTAATACTGTAAAAATAAACGATTGGGCAATTGCCACTACCGGAAGATACATTCGTATTTATGGAACGGTGAGAAATACTCAATATGGTTACTCGATCTTTGAATTAGAAGTATATGGAACAGCTTCTTCATTGAGAACAGCTGCTGACGATCATACAGTAGGTATTGTATATCCAAACCCGACAACAGATGTATTAAATCTGGAAGGATTAGATGAAAACCTTTCAGATGTTCGTGTTACAATGACGGATGCTTATGGAAATAAAGTGTATGATCAGCGTTTTGCCAACTCTAGTATTGCTCCGATTGGTATTAAAAATTTCACAGCGGGAGTGTACATGCTGAATGTCTATGCTAAAGATGAATTCATCTTATCGAGACAATTCATTAAACAATAATTTAGAATAAACAAAAAACAAAAAGGCAGGACTCATGTTGAATCCTGCCTTTTTTTATTCTATCAATAGCTTACTTCTGAACAACAAACTTTACACTTTCATAGGTGAAACCGTTCGTCAGATTTAAAATGTATATCCCATTTTCCAATGAAGAAATATTTAACTCTTTCTTTTGATCGAAAGACCCTTCACTGATTTTTTCTCCTGCAATGGAATAAAAGTTATAAGATGTTTGTTCATCAATGTCTGCACCATTTTCAAGTGTCAGGACTTCATCACTTTTTTCTACTTTAAAAGCAGTAGACTTTGACAATGATTTTTCAAAACCCTGAGCAACCAATGTAGGAATATACCTGATGTATTGGTTATTGGTATAACTCACTTCATGAACCACCGCGCCATAAACAGTTTTTACAATAAAGATTAAATACGGATAGCTTTGTATGCTCACGCCTGCAGAAGAAGTCCAACTTCCTGAATACTTATAGCCTGTTGCCAATACAGCGCTGGTAGGAAATACCTAGCCACCGGCTGGTTTATCTAAGTTATCATGTACATTATCTATTGATAGATAGGTCTGAAAATAAAATTGATTCAATGACAAAGCTGTTGCCCAACGTTAGCTACAGTATAAGTGAAGTTAACACTGCTTATAGGATTGAAAGTATTCAAAGTAATATCCTTTACTACTAAATCCGTGAAAGAGTAGGGCAGATACTTTACATAACGATCATTGGTCAAGGATACCTCAGGATGAACTTGTCCGGATAAAAGACGCACATAAAAAATCAAATAAGGATAAGTTTGTAAATTGACACTAATAGTGCTAGACCATGTCCCTGTGAAAGTGGCTCCAGGAGATAGAGTCAAGGGAGCACTACCAAATATAGATCCACCGGAAGCAACATCTGTACCATCGTATACACTATTTTATGATACATAAATTGGAAATAAAAACGATCGAGGTTTAAGGTACTTACACCATTGTTGCTGATCGTATAGGTATAACCCAATGTATTTGCATTGATGCTATTGACTACCATAGAACTCACTACTAAATCAGCAAAGCTGGGAGCCACATCTTTTACCTATGTATTGTTTGCAAGATTAGTTTCCTGACTCACATACCCAGAACGAAAATTTACTGCAAAAAGCAGGTAATGGTGCGTTTCGATACTGGAAGAACTATTGGCTGTCCAGCTTCCTGAGTTAGTCTGGCCATGAGTCAGCAGGGGTGCATTGTTACCAAAGATAGCGTCACCCGATGGTAAATCAACCGCATCGTATACATTGTTCGCTGATACATAGGTTTGGAAATACAATCTGCTTAGTTCGAGGGATCCAGTACAACATTCGTTACTTCATAGGTAAACGTAAAAGAGTTTCCATTGACATTTTGTGACGGTAAGATTGGTTATCGCGAGATCCGGTCTTACAATAATTTTTTGTGCATTAGCATTCGTTTGTCCAAACAGTGATAAAAGTATCACACATAGCATGGTAATTTTTATTTTCATACGAGAGCTGTTTAAGTTGAATAAAAAGTTGAAATGCAGGGTTAGAGATAAAAAGCAAGAGTCCGTATAATACCTGTTAAAAAAACTGAAGATATTAAAACATAATAGAGCTGAACATGGCTTAGGCGAATCCATGTATTCATTCGTGAGACGCGCGCGCGTCTGAACATCTTTGAAGATTATTTTGTAATTAAAAAAGGTGGTACCCTTAAAGGGTACCACCTGAATTTGACCTTGTTAAATAAAGCTTATTCTTTCGGTATTTTTTCTATCCAGGAATTGCCTTTACTATCTTTTAGCACCAGTACATAAAAACCATCTGCGTACCGAGAGAGATCCAATGTTGTTTGCCCGGCAAAAGATCCAGACTCCAATTCCTGTCCTGCAATAGCAAACAAAGAATATGTATTATTTCCTTCTGCAGAGAGAGGAGCAACGATATGAATTTTATCATAAGTAGGTTTAGGATACACTAGCCAGCTTCCTTTCATAAACACTACACGTATTGGAGAATATTCATATTGATCATCGTAGTCGACTTGCTTTAATCGATAATAGGTCGCTCCCTGGAAAGGTTTATCATCGATGTAGGAATACGATTGTGTCGTTGTAGTGGTGCCTTTGCCCATCACTTTACCGATATCAATAAAGTGAATCCCATCTTCGCTTCGCTGAATCTGAAAATAATGATTGTTTATTTCCTGAGATGTACTCCATGTCAGTAGAGCATGTTCCTCGACTTTCTCTGCTTCGAAGTTCAACAATTTAACAGGCAAAGAAGTAGGGCACCATTTATAAGTAATCGTTGTATCTACCGGCAAAAACCAGGAACGTCCATCGGTGAAGTTAACGGTGCGCGACGGAGAACCCGGTGGATTGTACATCACATAATGTCTACAAGGTCCATTATCGAATACTCCATAAGAAGAGTAGTCCGCGAGTACACTGCTGTTCACATGACCAAGACTGTCGAGTGCATGGATCCAATGATAAAAATGCGCCGGTGGCGGATCGTTCAAATTGTCCAGGCCAGGATTGTTCCACACCACGCCTACAATTGATCCACCTGCATTATCAAAACGATAAGGATAAGATCCGAAGCTTTCGTATTTAGTAACCACTTTGTCTGCTTCATATGTTGCACGCCATGCGAGTATTACATCCTGCCAGGCTCGTTCTTCCGTCACTGTAGGATCAGTATAATAATCCCGCATGTCCTTTACGAAGTCAGCATATAACGCTTTAGAGTATACAGTATCGTGGGCCAGATAAAGTAAGTGTGCATTCATGAGCGATATATTAATACCCAAGCCATGCTCAGGTCGTATGCCGAACCATGTATACTTGGCATGCGACGCACCGTCGATCGTCCATACATGCTTGCTGTTAAAGGAAGGAGGGAAGTTGGTGTCTTCTACATCAAACCAATATTCTTTTGTTGTTTCCACTTCTGTTAAAAACAAATACATACCCATGTCGCGCACAGTATTGTTATGCGTATTCAAACCCCATTGGTATACGGCGGCACAAAAGTTGATCGCTTCAGAAGAGGATTCTTCTCCTGCACCACCCACGCGAGCTGAAGTACC
>JACMQM010000191.1 GCA_014376985.1 Cytophagaceae bacterium
GGCTGTTCAGGTATTGAAACATTATACACACGAATTAAGACCAAACGGAGACGATTACCTTTCGTTTCCTTCCGGTCATGCGGCGCAGGCTTTCATGGGTGCGGCATTATTTGATGCTGAATATCCCAATCAAATGAAAGGTTTAAAAATCGGATTGTATACATTGGCAGGATTAACAGGGGTGTTACGCATGATGAACGATGAGCATTGGGCAAACGATGTGCTGTTTGGTGCAGGCATTGGTATCTTGTCTGTACGACTATTGTATTGGTCAGAACAGCACTGGAAAAAGAAAAAAACAGTTGTAAGATGAAAATCTTTTCTACCGAACAAATCAAAGCATGGGATCGCTATACGATAGCGCACACACCCATTGGAACGATTGACTTGATGGAGCGAGCAGCTAAGGCATTCATCAATCAGCTCTTGCATTTATATCCCCAAGAAAGATTTTTAGTTTTTTGCGGAAGTGGAAACAACGGCGGAGATGGATTAGCCATTGCACGTTTACTGCGTCAGCAAAATAATCAGGTAGAAGTATGGTTATTAAAAGACAAATCTTTGTCGGCTGATGCCCAATTGAATTACGATCGTTTGATCGCTACAGGTTGTCCCATCAAAACCATCACTGTAGATAAGGTTATAGACGAATCAGAATGGCTGCGAATCAATGCACAATCTTTTGTATTGATCGATGCTCTGTTAGGTACTGGATTGAATAGAAATACAGAAGGTCCTTATGCAGAGTTTATTCATAGAATAAATGCCACGCAAAAGAAAATCGTATCAGTAGACATTCCATCCGGTTTATTTTCAGATCAAGCGGCAAAAGAAGGACAGGTGATTATCCGGGCGACTGAAACTATTACTTTTCAAATTCCTAAAAGAAGTTTTTTTTATACTACTAATCACCGCTATCTCGGTAATTGGTATGTAGTGAATATTGACTTGTGTGATACTTATGAAAATCAAACGACGACAAGCATTCATTTTACACAGTGGAAACAAATTCAAGACATTTATAAACCACGCTCTCCTTTTGCACATAAAGGTGATTTTGGAAAAGCATTGTTAATTGCCGGAAGCTATGGCATGATGGGTGCTGCAGTGATGGCGGCTAAAGCATGTTTACGTTCAGGTGTTGGTTTGTTAAAAGCATATACCCCTTCTTGCGGATTGGAAATTCTTCAAACCACTGTTCCGGAAGCCATGGTATTGACCGATCCGTCTGAAAAAGAATTTTCTACGGTACCTGATATTTCTTCTTATCAAGCAATCGGTGTTGGTCCGGGTTGGCACGAGTCTGATCAGGCTCATCAATTTCTAAAAGATATTTTCAACGCCTCTAATGTTCCAATGGTCATTGATGCCGGTGCATTGAATGTATTAAGCAAGGATTCGGGTTTGCTGAAAAATATTCCAAAGGGATCTATACTCACACCACATAAAAAAGAATTTGATCGTTTAGCCGGTGAAGAGTTGTCGCAGCAACAACAGGAAGAAAAAGCGATAGCTTGGGCCAAGCAATATGAACTACAATTCATTTTAAAAGGAAAATATTCCGCCGTTGTTTTATCAGACGGAACTATCCATTACAATTCTACAGGAAATGCAGGTATGGCAAAAGGCGGAAGCGGCGATTGCCTGACCGGTATTTTGCTGGCTTTGCTGGCACAAGGGTATTCGTCACAACAAGCTGCTATTCTCGGAACATTTCTGCACGGTTGCGCTGGAGACCATGCTGCAACAATTCATTCGCAAGAGGCGATGTTGCCTTCTGATTTGATCGAATGCATTGGTGCATTTTTCAAGAAGGTTGTTTAATTAATTTCGTAAATTAAAACTATAGATAGTATTTGATAACTAATAACTAATAACTAATAACTAATAACTAACAACTAACAACTAATAACTAATAACTAACAACTAACAACTAACAACTAACAACTAACAACTAACAACTAACAACTAATTTGTGCTCCAAGAAATCTTAATCATAGAAGACGAACCCAAAGTAGCGAATTCCATCAAACAGGGATTTGAAGAGAACGGCTTTGCGGCAACCGTAGCGTATGATGGAAAGATCGGATTGAAGATGGCTTTGACAGGTTCTTATCATTTAATTATTCTGGATCTCAACTTGCCTCATATGAATGGCTTTGATATTTGTAAAGAGATTAGAACCAGTAAAAATCAAACGCCGATTATCATGCTGACTGCATTAGGTGATATAGAAGATAAAATGCAGGCTTTTGGATTAGGTGCAGATGATTATGTGGTAAAGCCATTTAATTTCAGAGAGCTACTTGCACGTGTACGTGTATTTTTGAAAAGGAGTTCATCTGATGAAAGTGATCAACATACACAAGTATTAAAAATAGCTGACCTGGAAATTAATACCGATATGAAATCGGTGCATAGAAATGGTGTGTTGATCAATTTAACAGCAAAGGAATATACACTACTGGAATACATGGTTCGCAACAAAGGAAGAGTATTGTCTAAAGTAGAGATTGCAGAGAAAGTTTGGGATGTTGGTTTTGATACAGGAACAAATGTAATCGAAGTGTACATCAATTTTTTGAGAAAAAAGATTGACAGGGATGCGGATAAAAAACTTATCTATAACAAACCTGGACTAGGTTATTACATCAAAGAAGACTGACATGAAGATACGCAATAGACTGACGCTTCTTTTTTCAATTATCGTAGCTTCGATCGTATTTATTTTTTCATTCATTACCTTTGTGCTCTATGCAGATTATAGAAACGATGAATTTTATAAACGGTTAAAGGATAAAGCACAAACTACGGCTCGTTTATTGGCTGATGTAAAAGAAGTCGACAAAGATTTGTTGCGCATCATCGATCAGAATACCATCAATGAATTGTATAAAGAGAAAGTAATTATTTATGATAAGGATAACGACTTGATTTATTCCAGCATTGATGACGAAGTAATCTCAATCAATCAAAAACTCTTAAATAAAGTAAGGCAAAAGAAATACATTGAATACGTTGAAAAAGAGAATGAAGTAATAGGTTTGTATTACCGAGAGAATAAAGCCGATTATGTAGTGTTTGTTTCTGCTTTTGATAAGTATGGAAAAAAGAAACTTGAGAACCTGATGTATTTTTTGGGACTTTCATCCCTCATTAGTGTATTGATTACCATTGCTGCAGGCACCTTTTTTGCTGGTAGAGCCATTGAGCCCATTATAGAAATCAATAAACAAGTTTCCACTATTACCATTGATAATTTATCCAGCCGTGTAAAGACGGAAGGTAGCAAGGATGAAATTGATCAATTGGCACAAAACTTTAATCAAATGCTCGATCGCATCGAGCAATCTTTCAAGATTCAGAAAAGTTTTATCAATAATGCTTCTCATGAATTGAGAACGCCTTTGGCTGTCATCAATAGCCAGCTGGATGTGGCTCTATCGCAGAATAGAGAAAAAGCAGAATATCTAACCATCTTGAAATCGCTTCAGGAAGATGCGCGAAAGATGACAAATCTTGTGAATACGATGTTGGTATTAGCGAAAAGTGAAGAGCAACAAAACGATATTCTTAATGATTTTATTCGTGTAGACGAATTGATTTTATCTGTACAAGATGAGATTGTTAGCTTATATTCCAACTACACAGTTGATTTTTCCTATATCTCTATGCCGGAAAATGATTCCGACATGACCATTAAAGGAAATGAATTGTTACTTCGCTCAGCCTTCACGAATCTGATAGAAAATGCCTGCAAGTTTTCGGCTAAGCATCAGGCCAAAGTAAGGATAAACAGCGAGGGAGAGTTACTTACGGTTCAAATCTATGACAACGGTATAGGAATTCCTGAAGAAGATATTTCCAGGATTTTTGATCCTTTTTACCGGGCAGATAATGGAAGACAAATACGAGGATTTGGAATCGGCCTTTCAATTACCAAACGGGCCATTGACTTGCACAAAGGTAGAATTACCGTAAAATCAGAGTTAAACGCAGGAAGTACATTTACTTTAGTTTTTAAACACGTTTGATTTTAATCGTTTTTTAATTCTATTCTAATTCGGTTTTAATGAGAGTTGAAGACCTTTATTTTCTACAACATTAAAAAAGTGAAGACAACTCCTTTTATCCTATTTATAGCTTTGATTTTCAGTGCTTCTGGTATGAAGGCACAAGATACATTGAAAGTGTCTGTTGAGCAGATCGACAGTTTGTTTGTACAAAATAGCCTGATGCTTCTGGCTGAGAAGTATAGTGTAGACGCTAAACAATTTTTAATTCAGCAAGAAAGACTCTGGAATAATCCTACCATTAGTGCGGAAGTAAGTGCCTATAATTGGGACACGCAGAAAACGTTTGATGTCGGACAAAAAGGTGAAAAGATATTTACTGCTCAACAACTGATTCTTTTAGCGGGTAAGCGCGACAAGCGTATTAACATTGCCAAATACGAAGCGCAAATATCCGAGCAGGAATTTTATTCTTTATCGCGTGCGCTAAAGTTTCAATTACGCACAAGTTTTTATTCGCTTTATTTTTCGCAACGTACAATTAAAGCATTAGAAATGCAGTTCAACTCTTTGGACGAAACGATCAATGCCATGGAAATTCAATACGCTAAAGGTAATATACCTTATAAAGACTTAATGCGTTTGGAAGCGTTGCAGTTTGAACTCAGCAATATTCTATTGGAGCATCGTTATTCGATAGAAGAAGAACTAAAGACATTACGTGTATTGGTTAATTCGGATAAAATAATTTCACCGATAATGAATGAGAATTCATTGAAGAAATACAAGATGGATTCTATCGCCATAGAGAATTTAATAGATGTAGGCTTGATGAATAGATCTGATCTCAAGATTCAAGAGCTTACGGTAGAAAAAAGTAAATGGAATTATTCTTTACAGAAAGCCATGAGTGTGCCCGACCTTAGAATAGGTGGTATTTATGATCAGGCAGGTAGTTATATTCAAAATTATGTGGGAGTGAACGTTACAATGGATTTACCAGTATTCAACAGGAACCAGGGGAATATCAAAGCGGCAAGAGCGGAAGTAGAACGTCAGAAATTTTATTATACCAATAAACAATTGGAGATAAAGAACGAGATCTACATGAGTATACAAAAAGTCAGGCAGTCAGAAACGTTGTACCAATCGGTCGATAAGAAATTTACACAGGGATTCGTTGAAATAAATGGAGGAATTCTTGAAAACTTCAAGAAAAAAAATATTTCAATTATCGAGTTCGTCGATTTTTTTGAAACCTATAATGGGGTAATTAATCAATTGAATGAATTAAACTCTAAGCGCATTGACGCTTATGAAGAGTTAAACTATAACACAGGTAAAGAATTGTTTTAATTAGAAGGTGCCATGATAAAATATACTGTTATCGTATTGTCCATTTGTTTTTGGATTAACATTTTCACTTCCTGTTCAAAAAAGGAAGTGTCTGATGAAAATGTAAAATCCACTTTTGTCATCAGTGATACCATGATGAAAGAGATTCGATTAGATACTGTAAAAAGAGAGACTGTAAATAGTCAACTTTTATTAACAGGCAAAGTATATCCAGATGAAAATAAAATCATCAATGTATATCCATTGGTTGGAGGTAGTGTGAAAGAAGTATATGTCGAATTAGGTGATTATGTTACTAAAGGCGAAGTACTGGCGGTCATACAAAGCGGTGAAATTGCTGACTATGAAAGACAGTTGATTGATGCACAATCGGATTTGCTTGTTGCTCAAAAGCAACAAGCTGTTACCCAAGATTTGTACGATGGTAAATTGACTTCAGAAAAGGATTTAATCAGTGCGAAAAAAGAAGCAGAAAAAGCACAGGCAAATTTGAACCGTATGAATGAGATCTTCAAAATATACAGCATTGGTAAACAATCCTCTTATGTAGTCAAAGCTCCCATTTCTGGTTTTGTAGTAGATAAAAACATCAACCGTGAAATGCAGATCAGATCAGATAATACGGATCGAATATTTACAATTTCTCAACTGGATGAACTTTGGGTAATAGCAGATGTCTTTGAATCTGATATTTCAAAAATTAAGCTTGGCTATGAAGCAGTGGTGAATACTATTAGTTATCCTGATAAAAAATTTAAAGGAAAGATAGATAAGGTATATAATGTGCTGGATGCTCGTACCAAAACAATGAAAATTAGAATCAAGTTGAACAATAGTGAATTACTCCTTAAGCCAGAGATGCATGCGACCGTACGTTTGTTTTATAGCGATGGAATAGAATCAGAATTGGTACCAGCAAAAGCTGTGATTTTTGATAAAAGCAAAAATTATGTCATGGTTTATAAAGACAAGTATAACGTAGAAACAAGAGAAGTAGAGGTTCTGAAAACATTAGACAAAGTAACCTATTTGACTAAAGGTGTGAAAGCAGGAGAAGTGATTATTTCTCAGAATCAGTTGTTGATCTACGACGCATTAAACGACTAGATAAAGATGGATAAGTTTATTAAAGATATTGTAGCCTTCTCTCTGAAGAATAAGTTTTTCATATTCTTCATGACTGCTGTTCTTACGATTTCAGGAATCATCTCGTATATAAATACACCCATTGACGCGTTTCCAGATGTAACCAATACACAGATCATTGTAGTTACTGAATGGAGTGGAAGGAGTGCGGAAGAAGTAGAGCGATTTGTAACGGTGCCCATTGAGATTGCTATGAACTCGGTGCAACGCAAAGTTAATCTTCGCTCCACCACTATGTTTGGTCTTTCGGTAATCAAGATTATTTTCGAGGACGATGTAGAAGATTTCTTTGCTCGTCAGCAAGTCAACAATCTTTTGAATAACATTTCTCTTCCAGAAGGAGTTGAACCCGATGTACAACCTCCTTATGGACCTACGGGTGAGATTTTTCGTTACACGCTTGAAAGTTCTAAACGCAATAGTCGTGACTTGCTCACGTATCAAAACTGGGTAGTTGACCGTCAACTTAGAAGTGTAGCAGGTGTAGCAGATGTTGTAGCTTTCGGAGGACAAGAGAAAATATACGAGATCGCCATCAAACCGGTTCGCATACAAGAATACGACATTACTCCTTTGGAAGTTTATCAGGCCGTGGCTCATACCAATATTAACGTTGGCGGTGATGTTATAGAGAAAAATGGTCAAGCGTATGTTGTCAGAGGAATAGGATTGCTCACTTCCATTGCGGATATCGAAAATACAATTATTGACAACGTAGACGGCACTCCTATTTTGGTCAAAAACATTGCGGATGTATACGAATCAAGCGCGCCAAGAGTAGGTCAGGTTGGTAAAAATACTAACGATGATGTGGTAGAAGGTATCGTGGTGATGCGAAAAGGTGAAAATCCAGGAGAGATACTGGCTAGAGTAAAAGAAAAAATTGCCTACATCAACAGTGATGTTTTACCGTCAGATATCAAGATGGTTACCTTTTACGATAGAGACAACCTGATGAAATATTGCACTGCAACGGTTTTACATAACCTCGCAGAAGGAATTATTTTTGTAACAGTTATTGTGTTTTTGTTCATGGCCGATTGGAGGACAACGGTTATTGTTTCCATTATCATTCCTCTGGCCTTATTGTTCGCTTTCATATGTCTTCGTTTAATGGGAATGTCAGCAAACTTACTATCGATGGGGGCGATAGACTTTGGTATCATCATCGATGGAGCAGTTGTAATGGTCGAGGGTATTTTCGTAACACTCGATCACCATGCGCATCGCATGGGGATGGAAAAATTTAACCGCATGTCAAAACTTGGTCTCATTAAGAAGACCGGAGCAGAAATGGGGAAAGCGGTTTTCTTTTCCAAGTTGATTATTGTTACGGCTTTGATCCCTATTTTCTCGTTTCAGAAGGTAGAAGGTAAAATGTTTTCTCCTCTTGCCTACACTTTGGGCTTTGCGTTATTAGGGGCTTTGTTATTTACACTCACATTAGTACCCGTGTTGTCGTCTATTCTTTTAAAGAAGAATGTTCGGGAAAAATCAAATCCAATCATTCGTTTCATTGACAAGTTTGTGATGAAAGGATTTAATTTGACCTATCATAATAAAATTAAAAGTGTCGTTGTTGCTTTTCTAATTTTCACAGTAACAATGTTGTCTACTAAGTTTCTTGGATCAGAATTTTTACCTCAGCTGAATGAAGGTGCATTATGGGTGACTGCTGAAATGCCCATGAGCATGTCGTTAAATGAGTCTACAAAATTGACAAAAGCAATACGAAAAGAGTTATCTGATTTTCCGGAAGTGCGTCAAGTACTTTCTCAGGCGGGAAGGTCAAATGATGGAACAGATCCCAATGGATTTTATTTCGTGCAGCTGCAGGTAGATCTTTTACCGAAAAGTGAGTGGACGAGAAAAATTACACAGGATGACTTGATCAATGAAATGGATAAACGCCTAAAAAAATATCCAGGTATATTGTACAATTATTCTCAACCTGTTATTGATAACGTGGCTGAAGCTGTTGCCGGTATTAAAGCGTCTAACGCGATTAAAATATTTGGTAATGATTTGAAGGAATTGGATAAAATAGCCAGTGAGGTATTGAATCAAGTAAAGGATGTTCCTGGTGTGAAAGATGTAGGTATTTTAAGAAACATTGGACAACCCGAAATCAGCATCCGTCTGCATGAATCTTCTATGGCAATTAATGGTGTCACTGTCGCTAATGCACAAGCGGTTGTTGAAACTGCGATTGGTGGTAAGACTGCGACACAAATGTACGAAGGAGAAAAGAAATTTGATATTCGTATACGCTATAACAAAGATTACCGTCAAACCGAAGATGACATCAAACACTTGTTGGTTCCGACCATCAAAGGGACATTGATTCCCTTAAGTGAAATTGCAGACATTCGCAAAGAGACAGGCCCAGCTTTTATTTATCGTGACAATAACCAACGGTTTATTGGTGTTAAGTTTTCCGTGCGCGAGCGTGACTTAGGAAGTACCATTGCAGAGGCACAAGCGAAAGTTAAAAAGAATATTGAGTTGCCCAAGGGGTATAGCATGTCCTGGACCGGTGAGTTTGAGAATCAAGTGCGTGCTACCAAACGATTGGGTCAAGTTGTACCCATTAGTATTCTGGCTATCTTTATCATTTTGTTTATCACATTCAATAATGTAAAAGATGCCGCACTGGTTTTAGTGAATGTACCATTCGCTTTGGTGGGAGGTATTTTAGCTTTACACGTTACGGGTACAAACTTTGGTATTTCCGCAGGTGTTGGTTTCATTGCTTTATTTGGTATTTGTGTGCAGAATGGGGTAATTCTTATTTCAGTCTTTAGTAAAAATCTGCAGGAAGACCATAGTTTGGACGACGCAATTAAAGAAGGTGTTGTATCACGTATACGGCCCGTTGTGATGACGGCTACTATGGCGGCCATCGGTCTTTTGCCGGCAGCAACATCCAGTGGTATCGGATCGGAAACACAAAAACCATTGGCCATTGTAGTAATCGGAGGGTTGATTACGGCGACAATATTTACCTTGTTGATTTTCCCAGTGGTCTATGAGTTTTTTAACCATCCCAAGAAATCATCCTACATAGAGTAATAAATTGTTGTTGATAAAATGAAAGGGCCGGTAGAAACATACCGGTCTTTTTTTTGTTATCATTTTATCCCTGACGCAAAATTTCTATATTGAGCCAGGAATAAAATTTAATTTGATACTTTAAACCAACTATTGCTCATGAGTAAGAAATTAAACCAGATCGGCTTAGATGCTTCTAAAGGCAAAGACTTAGCGAAAAAATTGAATATCTTATTGGCAAATTATCAAGTGTTTTATGCCAATGCCAGAGGTTTCCACTGGAACATTAAAGGTGAAAAATTCTTTGAACTGCATGTTAAATTCGAAGAGCTTTATAATGACGCATTCCTCAAGACGGATGAAATCGCGGAAAGAATTTTAACACTGAGTGAAACTCCTGTCCATAATTTTTCTGATTATGTAAAACACTCTTCCATCAAGGAAGCAAAGGATGTATCTAACGGCAAAGAAGCTGTGCAACTGGTCGTAGAAGGGTTTCAGGAATTATTGATTTTAGAAAGGGAACTATTAGAACTTTCTGCTGATGCACACGACGAAGGAACCAATGCCTTGATGTCCGATTACATCAGAGAACAGGAAAAGACGGTTTGGATGTATAATTCATTTCTAAATAAGTAATCAGTGGTCAGTGATCAGATGGATTATCAGCAACAAAAAGGGGGTTCCATATATATGGAACCCCCTTTTTGTTGCTGATAACTGGCCACTATTTTAACGACTCCAATTGCGCCTTTGCGGCTTCTCTGATGACTTCATGTTTGTTTTTCTCAGCGATCTCTTTGATTACGGCAACACCATCTTTCTTCTCTTCCGCTGTCACCAATGTCAAGTATGTACCAAAGTAGTTCAACAGTTGATACACCCCTCTGTCGGAAGCAGTAGTTATAGCATTCTTAAACCACTGGTATTTGCTCACATCAACACTCTCAGTAAAGTAAACAGCCAAAGGAATGACGATGTTGATGTTGTCATATTTTTCAAACTCAGGCAATCTTGCAATGGCTGCTGAATCTTTTACAGCTAACAAGGCAAATAAACTAGCTCCTGCTACTGAGTAAGGTTTGGCGTCGATGTTTTTTTGAAATACGGTTTTGAATTTTTCTTTGTCCAGTGAATTCAATAAGTAAATGCAACGCGCTCTTACCATCGACTTCGAATCATTCATGGCAATGTTTTCCATCTCAGCAGCATACTCCTCCGGTTTGTCGATGAAGAACTTACTGAACATTGTCAATCCGGCAAAACGTACATTCCAAAACGAATCTTTCAAGATACTGTGCAATAGTTCTCTATTCTTAGAATTGTTTTCAAATGGATTTACATCTTCACCTACTTCGAAAAGATGATCTACCGCATCTAATCTTGCCAGATAATTTTTTGCCAAAGCAAATTGTGCGTACCATTCTTCAGTTGGTTTGCTGCGCTCTACTGTACCAAGAATTTGATATTCCGGATCTTCAATGACTAATTTCGGCTTAGCTGCCAATGGTATTTTTACTTCTTCGTTGGCTGTAGTTACCCAAATGCGTTTGCGGATTTTATTATCTGCCGCATCGTAGATGTCAATATCGATCGGCAATTTATAGATCGGTGTGCTTGATTCGTCCTGCTCTTGTTTTACTTTGACAATTAGATTACCAGCTTCGTAACGATGACTGATTTTAATATCCGCATGTCCTTTGTTCAGAAACCATTGGTTGAAGAACCAGTTCAAATCTTCTCCCGTTACTTCTTCAAAAGCTAAACGCAGGTTGTGAATTTCTACAGAAGTAAATTCGTTTTTCTTTAAATAAACACTCAATGACTTGAAGAAGGCTTCATCACCCACATAGTTTCTTAGCATGTGTAAGACGCGACCGCCTTTGTTGTAACTGTGTGCATCAAACATGTCTTCGCGTTCTTTGTAGTGAAAGCGAATCAAGTCCACTTGCTTGCTTTGTGCTTCACCAAGGTAACCATCCTGCTCATCGATGCTGTGGTAATCGGCTTCGTCTTTACCAAATTTATGTTCCAACCATAAGTACTCAGAGTAGTTGGCAAATGATTCGTTCAATGGAAGGTTTGACCATGATTCACATGTTACCAAGTCTCCGAACCAGTGGTGAAATAATTCATGAGCAACAATGGTCTCCCAGTTATCGTCCAATAAAGCGCGATCATCTACTTGCAAGGCTTCCATGAAAATACTGGCTGTTGTATTTTCCATCGCACCGGATACATAGTCTCTCACTACTACCTGATAGTATTTATTCCAAGCATAGTCGTAGTTTAGACGAGTAGAGTAAAATTCCAACATCTCCGGTGTATTGCCAAAGATCGCCCTGGCGTAGGGTTCGTAAGCTTTCTCTACATAGTAGTTTACTTCTTTTCCTCTCCAGCTATCTTTTACTTCGGCAAACTCTCCGATCACCATCATGAACAAATAAGGAGCATGAGGTTTACTCATTTTCCAGTTGACTGTTTTTGTGCCGTCAGCATTTTTCCTGGAGTAAATTAATTCACCGTTAGAAATAACAGTGTATTTATCTTCAACTGTGATGAACATTTCTTGTGTGCATCTTTCGTTCGGAGCATCGATGGTAGGGAACCAGCAGGAAGCAGCTTCCGTTTCACCTTGTGTCCAGATTTGTTTTGGTTTTTTTAAATCCTTACCATCCGCATTGATGAAATACAATCCTTTGTCTTCTGTAATGGCTGCGCTTCCGCCTTTAGGCAATTCATTGGGCTTGGCAGTATATTTTATTTTTAACTCAAAGGTATCTTTGCGAGTGTAAGTTTTGTCTAGTGTGATGGTTAGTTTTTTCTTGTCATATGAATAAACCAATGCCTTGGCAGCAGGCTTTACCAGACTGACTTCATGGATATCAAAACCTTTCGCATCCAATATGATTTCTTTTTGATCGTAGAAATAAGGCTTCACAGTAAGGTTAGCCGTACCTGTCATTTGTTGTTTTTGCCAGTCAAACGCAACCGCTAGTTTGGTATGTAATAAGTCATGCAATCTTGTATAAGAAGCTTGGTAAGGAAGCGTATCCTTTTCTGTGATAACCTGCAGATTTTCCACCACTGCAACAGCTTGTGGGGTATCTTTGGTTTTGGAAGAGGACTTAGTGCCTAAGCTTTGACACCCTATAAAAGTACTGATGAGACCAAGGGCTAGTGTACTGCGAAAGAATAGATTCATATACAATGTGAATAACTGGTATAATGGATAAAGGTATACACCTTAATTTCCCCAATTTATGACTTTAAACAGGAAAGTGAAGGGATTAGGTGGGTAAATTTGCTGAATTTACCCACCTTGAATCTTCTCAAAAACCATAGAACCTGTTATATTTGTTGGATCAACTTGCTAAACAAATGAAGTACAAGAGAATTCTTTTAAAATTAAGTGGTGAATCTTTGATGGGGACTAAGGGTTACGGTATTGATACCGAAGTGCTTACAA
>JACMQM010000192.1 GCA_014376985.1 Cytophagaceae bacterium
CTCTAAAGCAATGGGGCTATCTTCCATTATTTTGGCTCCCTGAGTCAATTTAATGGACGACTCCAGTTCAGCTTCGGCCTTTACAATTCTTGCTCTCTTTTCCCTGATTGCTTCCGCTTCACGAGCCATGGCTCTTTGCATTCCCTCGGGTATTTCGACATCCTTCATCTCTACCATTTCAATTTGAATACCCCAAGGCTCAGTAACAGTATCAACAATTTTCTGAAGTGTTGCATTGATTGTTTCCCGATCCTTTAAGACTTCATCCAGGGAGTGCTGACCAATAATATTTCGCAACGCACTTACCGAAAACTGATATACCGCCTTATTATAATCAACTACTTTAATAATTGATTTCTCCGGATCCACAATTTTAAACCACAATACAGCATTCACTTTGATGGTTACGCTGTCTTTAGTAATTGTTTCCTGCTGTTCCAGACCTATGGTTTGAGTACGGATATCAACTCTTTGTTGACCTTCAATAATAGGAATGACATAAAATAGTCCAGGGCCTTTGATAGATTGAAAACGGCCGAGCCTGAAAATAATAAAACGATGATATTCCTGAGCTACTTTGATTCCCGAAATAGCGATTAGAAATACAATCAATGTCAAGAATGCTACAATCATTAATACTATTGGAAATTCCATACGACGAGGTTTAAAAAACTGTTTATTAAACAATGATCCAATATAGAAAAGTTTACATTAGTCGTCTATTATTTGTAAATATTATAACCAATGCCCATGTATTATTTTCAGCACATTGCTATTTATTTCATTTTATAATATCTTTCATTCGTATATCCAAAATATGACAAAAAAAAGAAAACCATATTGATTCTATTCTTAACCATAATATGCGGTACAATTTTCTCTTTCAATACAGCCAATAAAAGAAGTGAAATGAAACATTAGCAGGTATTGGTCAAAAAGCTACTATTAATACTCATTATTCTAATTCCTGGCATGTTAGAATATTAGTAGGAGAACAATAATTTTTATCAAAGTATGCATCTGTACCTCAGGTAATAACTTAAACAAAGGCCATTCATGGCAAACGATGTAATCATGTGGAGGATATTGTGGTGCTCAAAATCGCTAACCCTCTTTTAAATCTATTCCAAAGACTTTAATCCTTTCTATGATATCTATCAGTCGATGTCATGAAATTGCACTGAATGGAACAGCAAATAACTTTTCGCCAAGTCCCGTGAAACCACCAAATTCTATTATTATGTATTCAATTTTACCATATTGAACATTGAGCATAATATTCCTTATCTTTCCAATAGGCTCTCCTTTTGTATTCTCAACCTTATCCCCGATAATAGAAGTCGCAGTTAATAATCTCAATGGGAAATTGGCATGAGCTCCATCTACGTTTTTACCGAAGAGATTTTCTTTGTCCAAGTTAGTACTATTCATAATCGTTTTAGTTTAGGATGCATTCTATATTTTATGCAGGAAAGCTAAACAAGTCATGAGATCTATTAAATGATACCAATCAGCGTTACAAAAGCTTTTCATCAGTAAATGCCTGTCGTGTAGAAAAGATGATATGTATCATTTATTTAACCTCTTTCTGTCATTTTCTTCCTGTCAGACTTAGTATACTTTTGAAAACAACAATGTATCACTTATGAAAACGCTGGACACTGTACACCATCATCATATAGAATTATCGTCTGAGATTCTGTTCTTAAAGAAAGAAATTGATTTCCTCATAAAAATCCTAAAAAACTGCTACTCTTCTTCTGTGCAATCAGACAAAATAAAACTGATGGATTCCTATTGGAAAAGCTTTAATCACAACAGTGAAAAATTAGATCATTTACTTCATCGTATTCAATTAGAAGAAAAGAAGAATGCCAGACTCTACAAAAACAATCCGGAAGACTCTTTGGTAGCCGATCTAAAAGAATCTGAGTTTAGCAACGGAATTAAAACTATTCAAAACGAGATCAAACTGATAAAAGAAAGCTTTTACGAATTCATGCATGGTTGTAATGCCTGTGCTTTAAAAACACATTAAACTCTATATCTTATGAAAGTAGTCGTCTATAGCACCAAGCAGTACGAGCGTGCTTACCTCGAAAAATCAAACCGAGGCAAGCATGATTTTTTATTTCTTGAAGAAGTACTGTCAGTCAAAACAGTTGAACTGGCAAAGGAATGTTCAGCTGTAAGCATTTTCACGAACGACGATGCAAGCTCAGAAGTTCTGAAGCAACTTGCTAACTTAAATATCAAGTCCATTACGACACGTGCTGCAGGTTACGATAACATTGATTTAAATGAAGCGGAAAAGTTAAATTTGAAAATCACGAATGTTCCTGAATACTCACCGTATGCCATAGCAGAACATACCGTTGCCATGATTCTTGCTATGAACAGAAAAATTGTACAGGCAGATCGTCAAGTTAAAAATTACAATTTCGCTTTAGATGATCTCATTGGATTTGACCTACATGGTAAAACGGTTGGAATTATTGGGTTAGGTAAAATCGGAAGTATCGTCGCCAAAATATTGAATGGCTTCGGTTGTAAATTATTGGGCTATGATATAGAACAAAATGAAGCATTGACTAAAGCATATGGCATGGAGTATGTCTCTTTAGGAAAGCTTTGCAAAATTGCAGATATCATTACACTTCATGCCCCTTTGAATACGAATACGCATTACATCATCAATAAAGAAAATCTTCAATTGATGAAAAAAGGAGTAATGATCGTCAATACCGGAAGAGGAGGATTAGTCAATACTGCTGATGCATTAGACGCTTTGAAAGAAGGTAAAATAGGCTATCTGGGATTGGATGTTTATGAAAAAGAAAAAGGTTTGTTTTTCTATGACCACAGCCGCGATATCCCTCAAGACGATCTTTTTGCTTGCTTGCTCCCTTACAAGAATGTACTCATTACAGGACATCAAGCTTTTCTCACTGAAAACGCATTAGGGAATATTGCAGATACTACAATTTACAACTTAGATTGCTTTCAAAAATCAGAACAATCTCTTCATGAGTTAACTGGCAAGAAACCAGCTGTCCGTGTATAGTATCGTTTGTTAGCATATGCAGTCTAAATTCAATAAATTGAGACTGAAACATTATTAGATTGGAAGAATTACGCAAACATTCATTCGAGCAGGAATCTCGATTAAAAGCCATCATTGATAATGCCATAGACGGCATTATTACAATTGATCAGAGAGGACTTGTAGAAACGCTTAACCCAGCTGCTGCAAAGATATTTGGATACTTACCGGAGGAAGTCATTGGCAATAACATCAAATTGCTCATGCCTGAGCCAGATCATAGCAAGCATGATCAATACATCCATAACTACCAACATACTGGCGTAAAAAAAATAATTGGTATCGGGAGAGAAGTTTTAGGCAGAAAGAAAGATGGGACAACCTTTCCATTTTTACTCAGTGTAAGCGAGGTTCAATTACAAAATAAAATTATTTACACCGGCATCATCCATGATATTTCTCAATTAAAAGAAGCGGAGCATGCCTTTAGGAGGCTTAATATTGAATTAGAAGAACGAGTACAGCAAAGAACTTCTGAATTATTTGATGCCATCAAACAACTTAAAGAAACCAATAAGAAGCAAAAGCAGGCAGAATCGGAGGTACGCAAAGCGCTCGAAAAAGAGAAAGAATTAAACGAGCTCAAATCTCGCTTTGTTACGCTGGCCTCACATGAATTCCGCACTCCTCTTACTACTATACTTTCTTCTGTATCTTTGATTGGAAAATACAATGAGCTGGGAGAAAAAGATAAAATTGACAAACACATTCAGCGAATAAAATCATCAGTTGCTAACCTGACTGTGATACTGAATGATTTTTTATCGTTAAGTAAACTGGAAGAAGGAATGATTTACAATCATCCCTCTGAATTTAACTTAGTCTCTGTATGTAAAGAATTGAAGGAAGAGATGTCTGCCTGTAAAAAAGAAACGCAGGAAATCGAATGTATTCATGAAGGAATAGAATTGGTTTTCATGGATCAAAATATTCTGAAAAACATTTTACTCAATTTACTTTCCAATGCCATCAAATATTCTGAAAAAGGAATCATCACGATTTACTCTAAGGTAACGACGACAAATGTATTGTTAACTATAAAAGATCAAGGCATAGGAATACCTGAAGCGGATAAACCATTCTTATTCAGTAGATTTTTCAGGGCACACAATGCTGTGAATATACAAGGCACAGGACTTGGACTACACATCGTGAAACGTTATGTAGAATTAATGAATGGATACATCAACATGGAAAGCGAAATAGGCAAAGGGACGATCTTTACCATTGAAATTCCAAATGGTCATGACTATGAAAAAAATACTACTCATTGAGGACAACCTCGACGTTAGAGAAAACGTTGCAGAGATTTTAGAACTTGCCAATTACAAAGTGATTACTGCTGAAAATGGTAAAGCAGGTGTAGAACTTGCTAAAAAAGAGAATCCGGATCTCATCATTTGCGATGTCATGATGCCTGAATTGGATGGATTTGGTGTGCTGCATATATTAAGTAAAAATAGAGATACAGCCAGTATCCCCTTTATCTTCCTTACTGCAAAAGCGGAGAAAGACGACATGCGAAAAGGAATGAATCTTGGTGCCGATGATTACCTGACAAAGCCATTTGACGACATGGAATTATTGGACGCTGTTGAAATCAGGTTAAAGAAAAGCAACATCCTCAAAGCAGAATTTAAAAAGACCGCAGAAGGATTAAAAGAATTCCTTGACCAGGCCAAAGGATTAAAAGAATTGGAGAGTTTGATCAGTAATGATAATCAAAATCAAGTAATCCTTAAAAAGCATACTGTTTACAAAGAAGGCAGTCATCCCAATTTTATTTATTTTATCAATAAAGGAAAAGTTAAAACATATAAAACAGATAAGTTGGGCAATGAATTCATTACAGGCCTTCATAAAGAAGGAGATTTTTTGGGATACATTGATCTGCTAGAAAATAGCTCTTACACTGAAAGTGCTATGGCATTGGAAGAAGCGGAGGTATGCACCATTAAACGGGATGACTTTTTTGCTTTGATTTATAATAACCGTGACATCGCTAATAAATTCATAAAGATGTTATCTGATAGTGTAATCGAAAGAGAAGAACGACTCCTTAAATTAGCCTACCAATCTGTTCGTAAAAGAGTAGCGGAAGCCTTGATACAACTTCAAAACAAATATAAAAAAGAAGAGACGGCCAATTTCACTATAGCCATTTCAAGAGATGATCTTTCAGGACTTGTCGGAGCGTCTAAAGAAACTGTCATCCGCATGTTGTCAGACTTTAAAGAAGAAGGTATGATTGAAGTCGCGGGAAGTAAAATCACATTAGTCAAACCGGATAAACTGGCCAATCTTAAAAATTAGTTAGTTGTTAGTTGTTTAGTGGTTGTTGGCATCTCGCCAACAACTGTCAGTAATTGCACGTTTTCATCCAAACACTTGTTGGCGAGACGCCAACAAGAAAAGAAAACGCCAATTCCTTTACTAACGGCAAACAGTGTCAGGTCGAAAGACCTGACACCCAAAAAATCCAAATACTTGCCAACAAGAAAGAATTCCTGCTAAAATGTAAAACACTCTACTAAATTATAGTAGAGTGTTTTTTTTATTACATGTATTTCAAATCATTATTTAATTTCAATTTAATGACATGGACAGCATTCAACAGTTTAATCACAGGATAAGTGGGGTCAAGCTCATGCCATTTAACTCCAAAGTTGGCCCGGCCACCAAATTTATGATGGTTGTTATGATAACTCTCTCCCATCATCAATATATCTAATGGTAATAAGTTTTTAGCAGTATCATCTACTTTAAAATTTACATAACCAAACTTATGAGCAAACCAGTTAATGATTGCTCCATGAACCGGCCCCATCAGGTAATGAATGGGTAGTAAGAAATACATCCACCAATGCGTAGCAAATTGCATATAGAATATAGTATATGCAGTACCCCAAGCCACACGTGACATCCAATTATCTGCCAATTTTTCTAAGGCGCTCCAGTAAGGAACACCTTTAATAAATTTAGGATCTATATTTGCTCTATGGTGAAGAATATCA
>JACMQM010000193.1 GCA_014376985.1 Cytophagaceae bacterium
ACGCTTCCCAATTGAATTCTTTTGGTTCTGCCATAAAATTAATTCCCCTTAGTTTTCATCATGCACTCAGGGCAACAGCACATGAAATTAGTTAAGTTCTATCCCGCAAGAATATGCCGAACACCCTCCATTTTGAAGGGACTGCAAAGATAGCAGAAAAGATTGAGTTGTACTAGTTTACCAGCCGTTTTATGCTGGTCAATTGATGGGTGATTTCACCGCTAGCTGCTACGACAATACCCTCCTGTGTCAAATTGTCAATTCTAACAAAACCTGAGGCATGAATGATAGTATCTCCTGCCAAAACAATTCCTACATGGGTCACTTTTCCAGCTGAATTGCTAAAGAAAGCCAAATCACCTGTTCCATGAAAACCAAATGGCACCGCTTCGCCGATCAGTTCCTGCTGCCAGGCGTCACGGGGAAGATTAATATAAAAATTACGAAATATTTGCTGTACAAAACCCGAACAATCGATACCAAAATGTGACTTGCCACCCCATAAATACGGCGTATTCATGTACATGCGGGCGGCCACTTCCATCTTTATGGGATCGTAAGGCATGGGCAAAGCGTATTCCCCTTCAAAAATATAATATTGATCGCCTAATTCGATGATGTTGTTGCGGAGGAATGGCAGACGGCTTCCCATGAATACCGGGTAAACCATGGTTTCGCTTTTGATCAGTCCGAAAAAAGAAGAACAAAATGGCATGACCTGAGAAGAAGCGCGGTCGTAAGTTGATTTTTCTACCGGCACAAACTGGCGCTTATCGATCCAGCCTTCGTAACCGTCAAATGCCCCTTTGATTTTTTTCCATTTTCCGTTTTCAGATGTTTCCAGAAGTTGAATAAAATCTCCGAATATGAGTTGTGTTACGATTTCCGAAACATCAGCTGGTTCTTTTCTTACGGGAACAACACTCAACTGACACACTCCATATTCTACTTTGGCCATAATTAGCGGATGATGCGAGAAAGCTCTCTTTTAATGTCTTTGTCCTTAATACCCTCTCTTTTGTCATACAGCTTCTTACCTTTTGCCAAAGCAATTTCCAATTTGGCAAAACCTCTGTCGCTTACAAAGAGTCTGACAGGAATAATCGTTAATCCTTTATCAGTCAGTTTACCTTCTAATTTAACTAACTCCCGCTTTTTAAGCAACAGTTTTCTGACTCTTCCGGGCTCGTGATTATAAATACTTCCCTTTTCATACTCGGAAATATGTAAATGGGTAATGTATAATTCTCCTTTATCGAAATAACAGTAGGCATCTCCCATCTGCACCTTAGACATGCGGATCGCCTTTATTTCCGTGCCTTTCAATACCATACCAGCCACATAGGTATCCATCAAAGCATACTCAAAGGACGCTTTCTTGTTGCGGATGTTTACGTTTTTAGCAATCTCTAACTTACTCATATTTTCAATCGGGGTTCGGGACTAAATGTCCACTCTTCAAACAATCCTTTTTCGTACATGTAATGTCCGGCCATGGCAATCATAGCAGCATTGTCGGTGCAATATTCAAAAGAAGGAATAAATGTTTCCCATTGATGTTTCGCAGCTTCTTCTTCCAAGGTTTTACGCAAGCCTCTATTGGCGGATACTCCCCCTGCTATCGCAATGCGATGAATGCCTGTTTCTTTAACCGCCTTGTGTAATTTACTAAATAAAATCCGGATCAGCGTATGTTGTATGGAAGCACATATATCCGGCAAATGCTGTGCTACAAAATCAGGATTTAGCTTTGTCTGCTTTTGGATGAAATAAAGGAAAGCAGTCTTAATTCCACTGAAAGAATAAGTCAATCCAGGCATATCCACATGAGGAAAATCATAGGCTAAAGGGTTTCCCAGGGCCGCATATTTATCGATCAAAGGTCCACCCGGATAAGGCAATCCCAACATCTTCGCTGCTTTATCGAACGCTTCTCCCACCGCGTCATCCTGCGTTTCACCCATCACTTCCATGTCCAAGTAATCACGTACCAATACAATCTGTGTATGCCCTCCGCTGACTGTTAGGCAGAGGAAGGGAAAGGCCGGTTTGGGGTCATCAATAAAGTGCGCCAGGATATGTGCTTGCATATGGTTTACCCGAATAATGGGTACACCCAATCCCTTGGCAAAAGCTTTGGCATAACTCACTCCTACCAACAATGATCCAAGTAATCCGGGACCGCCGGTAAAAGCAACTGCATTCAGCTGTTTTTTTACTATCTTTGCTTGAGCGAGTGCCTCATGCACAACAGGCACAATGTGCTGCTGGTGTGCACGTGATGCGAGCTCAGGAACTATTCCGCCATACTTGCTGTGTACTTCTTGTCCTGCCACAATATTGGACAAAATAACACCGTTTTGAATAACAGCGGCTGAGGTTTCATCACAAGATGACTCGATGGCTAATAACGTAATATCTGACATTTGAATCCAAAGTTAGCTCAAATAAACAGATTTTTAAAAATCACTGTTAAAATAGCAGTGGGCGTTATCTTTATTGCCCTGCTAATCCCCGTTATAGCAGTTTTACTCTTGCGCATCCCTTCCGTAAAAAAATATGTCACAAAGGAAGCAGCGAACTACACTTCCGAACTCATCGGTTATCCCGTAGCCATTGGCAATGTCGAAATTGACTGGTACGATCACATCATTGTTCAAGACGTGGTCTTGAAAGACCGTGAACAAAACGACATGATTTTTTTGGGTGAAGGTGTAATTGACTTTAGCTTTTATAAACTTATTCATGGAAACTTCCAAATCGAAGACTGTGTGGTGAGGGATGGTGGTGTGAATCTCTATGTATTGGAAAAAGACACCATTGTCAACATCAACGAATTCGTCAATACAATACAAGCCAAATTTGGAGATCCACTCGACACTTCCACTTCTGCACCTTTTGTCTTTAGCATTCCTTATGCAAAACTGAAGAACATGTCTTTCCGCTTTATGGATCAGACGGAGTTGATTGTCAAACCAGGTTTTGATGAAATGCATTTTGGCTTTGACAGTATATACTCTTATGTTGAACAATTTGAAATACGCTCCGATACCATTCAGCTGACCACACATAAATTACGAGCGGTTGAGTTTCGTTCCAAGATGCACATTCATGAATTGAATACCTTCTTTCGCTTTCATGAAACAGGCATGCACTTCGAACATGCCTATGCACACGTTGGCAACTCTACCATCAATGCGGAAGTTCACTTCGCTTACGATTCAATTGCTGTTTTGACAGAATTCAATACACAAGTGCAGATGAAGGGTTCGCTAGACAATTGTCACCTGAAGGTTCAGGACTTTGCCATCTTCTCTCCTACGCTGTACGCATACCATGACAACTACATCATCAGCGGTGATATCAGTGGCACAGTGAATCGATTGAGAGGTAAAAATCTCGAATTGTGTTTTGGCAAAAAATCTTATTTCAAAGGAACGGCTAATCTTAAAAACCTTCCTTCCATCGATGATTTGTTTCTGGACTGTTCTGCAAAATCTGTATTGATCGACATTCCGGATTTAAGACAATATGTAGAAACAGACATTTTCAATGATATCATTAAACTTCGATATTTTGAAGGCAAAGGTAAGTTTGTAGGTTTCTTCCATGACTTTACGACACAAGGCACATACAATACAGGACTGGGTAAAATCGACGCCGATCTTTTCCTCAACCGACCGGAAATCGGAGAACGCAATCCGATCATCAAAATTTCAGGAAGACTACAAACGTATCATTTCAGAATAGGAGAATTGATCGGACATCCTGCTGCGGAAAGCATCTCTATCAAAGGTGAAATGGTTGGGGAAGGTAAAAACTTGGAAAACGCTTCTGTCAATATAGATGCCTTCATCAGTTCTTTTGTTTACGCAGGATACAATTATAAAAACATTACCACCAAAGCAGACCTCAGTAACCGCCTGTTCAAAGGTTATGCTGCCATCAAGGATTCCAATCTAGTTGCTTCAGTAGACGGTACCATTGATTTTCGGGAAGATTGGAAAATATTCAATTTTAAATTACTGTGTGAGAAGGCTAATCTTTACAACATAAACTTGGGCTCAGCCTCCAAGTTTCCTTCTATTCGTACCAGTGCCTTTTTGAATGCACGTGTGCTGAACATCAATGAACTGGAAGGAAGTTTGTATACCGGTCCGACCTATTTGCTCTACCCTAACAACAAAGAGGTGTTCATCGACAGTATACGCGCCGAAGTATTTAAACAAGAAAACGGTGAACGCATTTTCACTTTAGAATCCGATTTAATCAACGGAAATATTAAAGGCGATTTCGATTTTATTGGTCTTGAACAATCAATTGTAATGCTTGGACAGGAGACCTTATTAAGAATCAATAACAACGATGATGAAATCAATCGTTATTATGCCAATAAAACCAGCTTAGGAAAAACACAGAACGCGGACTTCCACTTCGAGGTCAAAGATGTCAATCAGTTTTTTGATATCTATATGCCAGGAACATTCATGTCTCCTAATTCTTCTATTCAAGGGAAATACACGGCAACGGAAGAGAAAAACAACTTGTCGTTAAATTTTATCTCTGATACACTTTTCTACAACTTTTATGAATTTAGGGGAAACAATGTCAGCGGTGTCATTGGGAAAAATCCTTATCAAGCCAATTTTTCTACCAGCTATGAATTGACTTCTGCCAGCCAGAAATTCAAACGCATGGTGCCTACCAAAAACCTTTCCATTAAAGGTTATACAGAAAACGATTCATTGTTTATAAGTACATCACTGGAGCAAGATGGCATGAACAATAAAATTGTCTTTAATAACAAAGCGCTGTTCTTAAAAGACAAAACGGAAATCACTTCTGAAAACTCCTATGTGCAGATCGGTGATGAACAATGGGACATTAACCCTAAGGGTAAAATCAGTTTGATGTCTGATGGATCCATTCTTTTGCAGCAACTGAATATGCAATACCTGAATCAACATCTCAATATGGATGGATGGATCAGTGACAAAAAAGACCAAAAACTAAACATCAATATCAACAACTTTAATATCAATACCATTCTTACCTTCTTAACTACCATACCCATCAATGGACTGATCAATGGAGACATTGTATTGAGTAACATTCTAGATTCGCCAGATTTCTACAGCGACATTGAAGTGTATGACTTAGAAATAGACAGTATAGCCGTTGGTGACATGGAAGGCAACTCGTTCTATAATGCACAAAAGAAAAAAATAGAAGTAGACTTTGATTTATACAAAGACTATAGCACCATTGCTACCGTAACGGGTCTGCTAAATACCAGTGCCAGTGAGGCAGGCGACGACATCGAGCTGACGGTAGACATGACAAAAACCGATCTTGCGTTTTTAAATCCTTTATTGGAAGGCATACTCGAAAACATACAAGGAGAAGCCAGTGGAATCGTAAAAATAACAGGGCCTTATCATGATCCGGAGATCAATGGAGAAACCTACGTAGAAAAAGGAAGTTTTAAAATCCCTTATCTCGGCACTACTTATTCATTGAACGATAAAATCATATTCAATGACAATATGATCGGTTTCAAAAATGTAAAGCTCAAAGATCAATTCGGAGAAACATGCGTTTTGAATGGCGGAATTTATCATGACTTATTTCAGAATTTCGTATTCAATTTACAGGGAGAAATGAATAATTTCTTTGTATTGAATACGACTGAAAAAGACAACTCTATATTTTATGGGCGTGCCTTCGGAACAGGTACTTGGGAGTTTCTAGGCTCGCAGGATGATATCCGCATCACAGCGGATGCTACGATGTTGCGCACCAGCAAGATTTACATCCCTATGAACAGCTACGAAGACGTAGAAGAAAAAGACTACATCACCTTTGTGAAGCACGAAGACAAAGATCAGTTGCATGAAAAGAAAATCAACCTTTCCGGTATTCTGATGGATCTCAATGTGACAATAGAGCCTGGTACTTACACTGAAATCATTTTCGATAAACAAGCCGGTGACATTATTAAAAGTTACGGTAGAGGATCCTTGAAATTCAACGTAGACACACGCGGAGACTTTTCTATGTATGGCAATTACATCATTGAAAAAGGATCCTATAATTTCACACTGGCAAATATCATCAATAAAGAATTTAAGATTGTAAATGGCAGCCGCATCAGCTGGACCGGTAATCCTTACGAAGGGATCCTGAATATTGATGCGGCCTACCAACAATATGTACCGCTCGCTCCTATTATTACTTCATCTGATACCTTAGTCAGAAACTCTGCCGATGCCAAGAGAAGAACTCCCGTGGACCTTGACATGAAACTGACCGGACAACTCACACATCCAGAAGTGGAGTTAGGTATTCATATCTTAAATAAATACCCTTCTTCACTGAGTAGCTATGTCACTGCTTTTGAAAATCAATTGCAATCCAATCCGAGTGAATTGAACAGGCAAGTATTTTCTTTGCTGCTGTTCCGTCAGTTTTCACCACCTAATGAATTTGCCGGTGCAGGTGGTGCTACGCAGAATTTAAATGAATTACTTTCCAATCAATTAAGTATTTGGTTGTCACAGGTAGATCCTAACTTACAGATCCAGGTCGATTTGACACAACTTCAAGCCAATGGAGGGGGGGGCAATAATTTCAACATGCGTTTCTCTTACACCCTATTAGACGGTAGATTGAGAGTATCAATGGATGGACTAGTAGCAGGTAGTCAAAACAAAACATCTGGAACTCAAAATAATTCCAACTCCAACGTAATCGGAGAATGGACATTGGAATACTTTTTAACACAAGACGGCAAACTGAGATTAAAACTTTTTAACCGAGCTAATCAAAACAGTGTCATTTCCAGTACCAGCAGCAACGTATCTAACTCAACCGGATTCAGTGTAACCCATACACAAGAGTTTGATAATATTGCAGAATTATTCGGCAGAAAAAACAAAAAAGATCCTAAGCCACACATGAAAAACCAGATGATCATTAAACGTGATGGTGACCTGCCTGTAGATACCGTGCTTGTAGATCCACCACTTGTAATACCTGACAACAATGCACCACAGCCTAAACTAGCGGATACCACTTCGAAAAAATAGTTGTTAGTTGTTTAAAAAGTAAGGCTTAAGATTCACTCTTAAGCCTTACTTTTTCTTCACGCTGTTTCTGTTTCCCTTTATGGTTTGTCACCAATTACTGTTGTGATACCGACAGACAAGACATGTTTGTATTGAAGATCGGGACCGATTGTTCCATCCCCTCTTGTAATTTTAATATCGTCATCATAAATCATGTTAGCCGTAAAAGAAGCCGTTACATATTTATTGACTTTAAACAACAGAGAATTGTCTGAGAATATATCTATACGATCTAGTGTTTCATAATTAGCAAATGCGGTCAGAGTGCTTGAGAAGGTGATGTTTTCCGCAATTGAAAATTGCAATTTAGCATTCGCCAAGGCTCCAAATTCTGCACGGAATGTATTATATGGTTTTACTCCGTAAGCACCTGCTGCAGATAAGATCGGATCATTTACACAGGTAAACTTAGCGGTTAAAGGAGACACGAATAAGAAAAAGTTTTTATTAGGATTGTATTCATAACCAAGCGCTGAAGTCAGGTAAGCCGGAGCCATGAAGTTAGACACATACTGAGAGGTATCCACGCCCGTAGTCTCGCTTTTAAAATACCTGCGACCTTCTGCAAACTGTGTTCTGAAATCATTCAACCAGCTTATTTTACTATGCTCTCCTATACGGTAAGAAAGCTTTTCTACGTAGATAAGTTTATCTTCATTTTTGATCCATGGAGCTGTGCTGGTTCCTATGCGTGAAAGACCATAACCCATATCAAGGTTATTGTACCAAGACCATTTCTTCTTTTCATAATTTAAAAAAGCAGACACTAATGCTGTAAAAGAAACCGAATTTTGTCCCCCTCCACTCCAGTTAGATAGATTCACTTGTGAAAAATTGATAGCAGGAGTAATTCCTCTTCTCCAAAATCTTAAAGAATCGGGAACTTGCTGCTTTTTCATTTTTTCCTGTGCTTCTAAATAAGCTTTATGTTCATCCGTCATTCCTTCGCTTTGAGCAAAGGAAATCATTGGGAGAAGCATGAAAAGCACTAAAAGTAATTGTGTAGTAGCTGATTTTTTCATTTATTTTCAAGATTTAAACTAAAAGTCAGCCAAAGTTATTGAATAATTGTATTTTTATAGAGTAATAGACCACATAATTTCAATAAGCCGCTGATCTGCCTAGAGTTTACATCATACATTGTTCCATCAATACCTTAAAAATGATAGGTCTTAGACTTCTATTCATTTCCCTTCTTCTTTTTACCAATGCAGTAAGCCTGCATGCACAATCTACAGACAGTACAAATACGTTCAAGCCTAAACGTTTTACTGCATTAGCGACTACAGCCGGTGTTACTTACACCGGAAGTTTAGTTTTGCTAGGCAGCATATGGTATACAGATCAACTCAGTACTAATTTTAAGTTTTTCAATGACGATGCTGAATGGAAAGGCATGGATAAACTAGGTCACCTCTATACCTCCTTTCATGTAAGTAATGCCGCTGTGCGTGTTTTGAAATGGACCGGAAGTTCAAGAAAAAAAAGTATCCTGTTCGGAGGATTTACCGGCACAGTCCTGATGCTCCCCATTGAAGTACTGGATGGCTTTTCCAATGATTACGGCTTCTCCTGGGGAGATGTGACGGCCAATACATCTGGAAGCATTTTAGCCGTGACACAACATCTCTTATGGGATGAAATACGCATTACTCCAAAATTCTCTTACCATGAAACAGGATATGCCGATATGCGGCCTAATGCTTTAGGAGCAACGACGATGCAACGTTTCATAAAAGATTACAATGGTCAAACGTATTGGCTATCTTTTAACATTGCTTCATTGGCTCATTTGAAAAGATTTCCTAAATGGCTAAATGTTAGCGCAGGTTATAGTGCGGAAGAAATGCTGTACGCCTTGCATTCAGAAAACAGTGACAACGGATACCATTCGTATGCAAAAGGATTATTATCTCTTGATATAGATTTCAACCGCATAAAAACAAAGCACGCTTTCCTTCGTGGCTTATTCAGAGGTCTTAATATGCTCCACATTCCATTCCCTGCCTTAGAATACAATGGCAGAAACGGATTTCAATTTCATCCTCTATACTTCTAATACACATGTCAACATTCAAACCAGGAGATTACGTTCGTTTCATCCATGCGAAAGAAGAAGGAAAAATCATCCGCGCTTTTGGGGCCAACGAATGGGAAGTAGAAACCACCGATGGTTTTCGCATTCCTGTCATGGCTTCTGAAATTGTAAAAGTTACAAACCCTGAGCCGATCGATGAAGAAGAACAAATAGATAAACTAAAAAAGGCTACGGGAAGACAGCTTGCCGTAGTGGCATTTAATGATCAGGCCTTTGATTTATATTTCATCAACGATAGCAGGAGTACTTGTCACTACACGTTGTTTGAAACAAGCAAAAGCACAGGAGCGATCAAAGGCATTGGACATGGTGTGTTGAATCCTTTCACTTTTGAAAGCATCACAAGACTGAGCTGGCAACAATTACAGGATGAAGCACATGGTATTCTGCAACTTTGTTTTTACGAAAATGCGCCTGAAATTCTTCCTGCACCGATAGAGTTGCGTTTCAAGATTACAGGAATACAAGTCTTGAGGTCCAATCAAAATATTCCATTGCTGGATAAAAAAGGATACCTCTTCCCTATTGAATCTTCTACTGCTGCGGTAAAGAAAGAAAATCCGGCCAATGCTCCAGCCCTTCGTGCGGATGTAGATTCAACGATCAATATTACTGCCGCACAATCAGAAGTTGATTTACACATTGAAAAATTAATTTCAGAACACAGTACATTAAATGCAGCAGAGATGTTGCGTTTACAACTCGATACATTTGAAAAGCATTTAGACCTCGCCGTTGCTCACGGCCGTCCTGAAATCACATTCATTCACGGCATCGGAAATGGTATTTTAAAATCCGAATTGCATAAACGTTTAGGTCGCAATAAACAGGTAGCTTCTTTTAGTGATGCTAAGAAAGAGAAGTTTGGGTATGGGGCGACGTTAGTCAGTTTAAAATAAAAGTGGTCAGTGATCAGTCATCAGTTTATAAAATAATGGATCTTGAAATTTCATTACTGATTACTGACAACTGACCACTAATCTTCAGCCTTTCGTTTTTTTCATTACCTTTGTCAAGCAGTGCATACTGTCTTATCGCTGTCTCAGATCAAGAGATAGAGGAAAGTCCGGGCAACACAGGGCGCCGTACTTCCTAACGGGAAGGGTTTGCCGACAAAGCGAATACAGACAGGGCCACAGAAAATAACCGCCATGCTTCGGTGTGGTAAGGATGAAAAAGTGAGGTAAGAGCTCACTCGTGTCGGTGAGAGCCGGCATTGGGGTAACCCTTACGGGTTGAAAGGCCAAATAGGTTCAGCTCCCTTCAATGGGATAAGGCGGCTCGCTAAATATACCAAGCTGAATGGGTAGGTCGTTAAAGAGTAACGGCAACGTTGCTCGCAGATAAATGATAAGACTCGACAGAACCCGGCTTATAGGTATGCACTGTATTTTTTTATTTATAAAAATTGAGATTTCATTTAGTCACTATTGATAATAATAGTTCGTTCTAAATTTAAAAAAAAGTAGGGCGTGCCCTAGGGGTCGGGCTTTCATTCCAAGTCCTCGCTCGTTCATCTATTCGTCTTTCAAGTTACTTTAATACTCGCTGTGGGCTTTCCACTCAATCCCTCACGCAAAACAGGCATTACGCGTTAGGGTGAGCCATTGTCTGAGCTCTCCCGCCATCCGATTGTTACTTGAATGCAATAGAGTCGATATGGCGGGAAGCGAGTGGCGAAAGCCCGACCCGCAGGGTAACGTCAAAAAACTAACGTATCCATTACATTTCAAGAATTAACTACTAAGTTTAGCTAACTTAGTTATGACAACCTACTTTAACATTTATCCATTCATCCTAATAATCTATGCCATCCCTACTCATCATTGACGACGAAAAAAGTATCCGCTCTACACTTCGTGAAATTTTAGAATACGAAAAGTTTGAAATCAGCGAAGCTAAGGACGGAGAAGAAGGATTAAAAATGGTGTTGGAAAACAACTATGATGTGGTATTGTGCGACATTAAAATGCCAAAAATGGATGGTATAGAAGTATTGGAGAAAGCCATGGAAGCGGGAGTGGATACTCCTTTCATTATGATTTCCGCACACGGCACCATTGAAAATGCAGTAGAAGCAACAAAAAAAGGAGCTTATGATTTTGTTCCGAAACCACCTGATTTGAATCGCTTGCTCATTACCATTCGCAATGCGATGGACAAAGGTAATCTGGTAACGGAAACCAAAGTGCTGAAGAAAAAAATCAGTAAAACATTTGACATCATTGGTCAGTCTGCGCCCATACAACTGATCCATAAAACCATTGACAAGGTAGCTCCGACTGAAGCACGTGTATTTGTAACGGGACCTAACGGATCTGGCAAGGAGTTGGTGGCACGCTGGTTGCATGCAAAGAGCAACCGCTCGAACGGACCATTTGTAGAAGTCAATTGCGCGGCTATTCCGGCAGAGTTGATTGAAAGCGAATTGTTCGGTCATGAAAAAGGAGCTTTTACTTCTGCCATCAAACAACGTATCGGAAAATTTGAACAAGCAAATGAAGGCACCTTGTTTTTAGATGAAATCGGCGACATGAGCCTGGCTGCTCAAGCCAAGGTTTTGCGTGCCCTTCAGGAAAATAAGATCACACGTGTAGGGGGTGAAAAAGACATTAAAGTGAACGTTCGAATCATTGCTGCAACGAACAAAGACATACAGGAAGAAATCAAGCAAAACAGATTTCGTGAAGACTTATACCATAGACTTGCGGTGATCGTGATTCAAGTACCTTCCTTAAAAGAGCGTAAAGATGATATTCCTTTATTGGTAGAACATTTCCTGGAGCAGATAGCGGATGAATATGGGTCTCCTAAAAAGAACATAGATGCCAAAGCAATGGATTACCTGCAGCAACAAGCCTGGACAGGAAACATCAGAGAATTAAAAAACGT
>JACMQM010000194.1 GCA_014376985.1 Cytophagaceae bacterium
GAAGTTGTGATTGCGGCAATAGGAACGAAGAATGAAAAATCGAAGGACGTATTCTTCTGTTTTGCTCACGAAAGTATTCAATAGTACCATAGTTGTATAGGTTTAGCCTTTCTTAGTACTAAACTACACTTTTGGTATTATGGAATCATGAGGGGATTATTATGGCTGAGTGAAAAAATGGTTGGCGATGTTAAGGAATTATCTCTAATTCATCAGGTCAAAAACAACTGTTGTTTCCAAATCCTGGCCAGCTTCTACTTCTATGGTTGATCGCTCCCCGTTTCCTGCTACTCTTTTCATGAGGAAAAGCATACGAGTGGTTCCAGGAATATCATTACTACCACCTAAACTATATTTTCTATACTCACCGGTTTCTTCATTCATCTTTCGAACAGTCAATGTTTGTCCTTCCAATGCAACGTCGTTTTCTTTAAACTCTGAACCAGGAGTATCTAAATAAATAATATATACATAGCCGTTTAAAGTAAAGCTCTTCATTCCCATACCTCTTATTTTGTAATAAGAACTCTGTTTTTTAGGTAGCTTTTTAATCCAAACCAATTTCCCTTGGGCATCGAGTTTGATAGCATAGATCTGACCATATACTATTGTAGCATGGGCATACTTATCGTAGAACTGAGCACTTAAATCATAATACTGTTGTTCTCCTATTATAATACATCCACCATCTTCAGTGTATAAATGATTGGTAATTTTAATATCACGTTGCCCTGCTGCACCCAAAGACTCCTTCTCTTTATTTAGCGTTCGTGTCTTTTCATCTTCATAGGCATTTAACAAGTCCAATGGAATCTCATATTTACCTTCTTGTATTAGTTTGCCATCGGGTGATACTTCCGCAAAATATAAGCCATCACTTATATATACTTTTACATCCAATGCACTTGAAATAGCCATACGGTAATCTTTACCTGTAGAAGTTAAAATTTCACTCGTGTAAAAACACGTACACATTACATTCCCATCCTTTGTTTCATTAAGATGAAATTCGGAAGCCCTCAACTCAGGCATCAGATCCAGTAGATGTGTTTCTATGGTATCTTGCTTGATAAGAAGTAATTCATACTTATTGATATTGGAATAGATCAATTGATATACCTTTCCCTGACTCGTTACCGCACTAGACCATTTGTTCATTTTGGTCTGCACATAAGGCATCTGTACCTCTTTGTTCCATAGCGGTTTTAAATCCTTGTCCAATACATGATAACCCCATACATCGAAATTGCTATCATCGTTTCTACTTTTGGGTTTAACTCTATAAGTGATAAGTACTTTCGATGAATCGAATGATTTAGTAATTTTAAAATGAACCGGTAAGATGGGAGTGATATCTTCTTCGAACAAAATAGTTACCGTCGGACTAGTGCTGCAAATTACTACTGCTGGCTCCAATGTTCCCTGGGCAACATTCACTCTGCGTGAACAAAGTTGTTGTTTTTTCTCTTTCCCATTATAAAAATGATAGAGGTAATAAAAATTACCATTTGATTCAATAGGTGGTTGTACTTCATGCTCGGGCAAATCAGTATATATATTTTTACTGACTTCAGTGTTTGTTTGAGTATCAAAACATTGAACCGTTACCACTCTTCTATCCGATGTTTTCAAAGCGATGGTGTATCGTCCGTCATAAAAATAGTTTCTCGGTTGACCTTTTGTTAATTTGTAAGGCTTGCCTACTTTAATTTCAACATTCTTTACTTGGGCTAATCCGGTATAAAAAATGAATGTAAAAGCAATCAGTAGTAATCGATACGTCATACAAATAAAGAAAATAGTCTAGTTATAATGATATCAATTATACGCTAAAGAAACTAACTATTGAGTAGCTTTCTTTAAACGCAACGTCACCGCATTTTTATGCGCATGTAACTGCTCGTTCTCCGCCATGATTTCCACGACTGGACCTACGTTTTTCAAACCTTCTTTAGAAATGTACTGGAAGGTTATTTTTTTAATAAAAGAATCTAATGACACACCGGAATAAGCGCGGGCATATCCATTAGTAGGTAAGGTATGATTCGTGCCGGATGCATAATCACCGGCTGACTCTGGTGTCCAGGCACCTAAAAATACAGAACCTGCATTGACGACTTTCTCTCCCCATGCTTCTGCGTCGTCAAGGTGCAAAATTAAATGTTCTGGAGCATAAGCATTGCTCATCGCAAAGGCTTCGTCCATGTTATTTACTAATATCAATTTACTGTTTTCAATCGCTTTTAAAGCAATAGCAGCACGAGGTAAGGCTTTTAGTTGTTGATTGATCGCTTGTTCCACTTTCGCCAGCAACGCTTCTACAGGTGTGATAAAAATAACCTGGCTGTCGCCGCCGTGTTCTGCTTGTGACAACAGATCAGCAGCAATTAATTCCGCATCCGCGTTCGCATCGGCAATCACTGCAGCTTCCGATGGACCCGCAGGCATATCGATGGCCACACCATATTGTGTTACCAACTGCTTAGCTGCTGTTACATATTGATTACCCGGACCGAATATTTTATACACAGCAGGAACACTTTCTGTACCGAATGTCATGGCAGCAATTGCCTGAGCACCGCCAGCTTTGATTACTTTTTTAATGCCTAATAAAGAAGCAGTAAAGAGAATCGCGGGATGAATATTGCCCGCCTTATCAGGAGGTGTACACAATACAATTTCTCTGCACCCCGCAAGGGCAGCAGGCACCCCCAACATCAAGATCGTAGAGAATAAAGGAGCAGAACCTCCGGGAATGTACAAACCCACTTTATCAATGGCCACGCTTTTTCTCCAGCAAGTAACGCCGGGCATGGTCTCTACTTTAGTGATTTGTTCTTTCTGTTTCGAATGAAACAGTTCTATGTTTTTTTTTGCCTGAACAATCGCATCCTTCAAATCTTGAGAAACAGAAGCAATGGCTGTCTGAAATTCTTCTTCACTCACCACCAAAGATTTCAACTGCACACCATCAAACTGCGCCGCATAATCCAGCAAGGCTTTGTCTTTGCGTTCCTTTACCGAAGCAATGATGGCATTGACTTTACCATACAACTCCTGTGCATCGAATACAGGACGCTGCAATAGCTTGTTCCATTCTGATTCTTGTGGTAAACGAAGGATGTTCATGATTTTAATAAGGTGAACGGTGAAGAGTGAGCGGTGAAGAGTGAAGGGCGATTAAAACTGCTTACCCTTCACCATTCACCTTTTACTTTATAATTTTCTCTATCGGCAACACTAATATTCCTTCAGCTCCTGCTTCACGCAGCTTGCCGATGATTTCCCAAAAATCATTTTCCTTTACCACAGAATGGATAGAACTCCAGCCGGCTTCTACAAGTGGCATAACAGAGGGACTCTTTACACCAGGCAACAAAGAAATGATGGTCTGAATGGAAGCATTAGGCGCATTGAGCATGATGTATTTTGTATTCTTCGCATTATTGACGGACTCAATGCGGAACAATAATTCTGCAAGGATGAGTTTTTTACTGGCTGACAAACCAGGGTAACCGATCATCAAAGCTTCTGACTTGAAAACTGTTTCTACTTCCTTCAATCCATTGCTGATCAAGGTACTTCCGGAACTGACGATATCGCAGATCGCATCAGCCAGGCCTATGCCCGGAGCGATTTCTACTGATCCGCTGATCTCATGTATGTCTGCCTTTACATTTTGATTGGCTAAATATTCAGAAAGTATATTCGGATAAGAAGTCGCTATGCTCAATCCGTTTAAACTGTTGATGCTTTTGTATTCGAAAGCTTTCGGAACACCGATCGACAAGCGGCATTTAGAGAAACCCAATTTCTTAATGTCGTCTACTTTCTTGTTTTTTTCTACGGAAACGTTTTCTCCGACAATACCCAGGTCTGAAACGCCATCGGCTACATAACCCGGTATGTCGTCGTCGCGTAGGAATAATATTTCAACAGGAAAATTGCTGGCGGTGGCTTTTAATTGCGCACCAACACTGGTGACATCAATGCCGCATTCTTTGATCAACTTCAAAGAGTCTTCACTCAAACGACCCGATTTTTGTATAGCAATTCGTAATACTTCCATTCTTTGATAAGTTAAAGGGCAAATATCCGATAAAACTGTGGTTTTAGAAAGTAAAAAAGTGAATTAGTGAAGTGGCGGGAAGGACTAGAATAATATAAGGATAACTGGATTATATAGAGATTGTTAAAGAGGTTTTGAAAAAGATGTCGCTGGTGCAAGCATCTACGCTTGTTCCTGAAATCCACTTAGAACGTCTCCTTAGAGCTTCGATTTAAGAAGATCAGTTGGTTTTATATAGTTATGGGCGTGTCCCTTCGGGTCGGGCTATCCGCTCCAAGTCCTCGCTCGGATCATACTTTGTCATTACCGTAACTTCCAGCCTCGCTGTGGGCTTTCCGCTACTATCCCTCACGCAAATAGCACAAACAGTATACTTCGCTCTCCGCTCTGTTCTCCTCTCGTCTTTTGGCTGTCAGGTCTTTCGACCTGACACTGTTTGTATGAAACTCAAACTGCTTACTAATGACCAACCGTGTCAGGTCTTCGACCTGACACCCAAAAAAAATCTGACCTCTATAATACTAATCTTATTACAACTCCTCACCATAAATATTCTACGTTAAATAAAAACCGCTATTTTTACTTCATGTCTTTTCATTCTTCATCACAGATTCCAGTTTCTTTTTCCTATGGCTTCAACGCCCATTGGCAAACCATCTACCCGCATCTTCAACGCAGTTTCAGATCGCTTTACCGTCAGAACAAAGCACTCTTGACTCATTTAAAGAGTTCAGACGGAGATGTAATTCCTTACCTGCATTGGACAGACAACAGTCGTACGGAAAGTCAAAAAGACCTTATCATTCTTTCCCACGGACTAGAAGGTGCCGCTACTTCGGATTATAACCTGGAAGCCGCTGCCACCTTGCATCAACAAGGCTTTGACGTTTGGGCCTGGTACATGAGGGGTTGCGCTCCGGAAATGAATCCGGGACCTTTATTGTATAACAGTGGATTTACACTTGATCTTAAGAGTTTGTGTGAACAAGCTAATAAACAAGGATATAAACGGTTATTCCTGATTGGGTTCAGCGTTGGCGGCAACATTACACTTAAAGCTTTGGGTGAAGGGCTGCAAGGCATTACAGCTGCTTTGGCTTATTCAGCTCCTATAGTACTGGGTGATGTCTCCGATCACCTCAGCAAAAGTTTTGACGGTTTCTACATGAAACGCTTCCTGAAAAGCTTGAAAGAAAAAATTCAGAAAAAAGAAACGCAATATCCTGGAACTTTGCCATTAGATAAACTATCAGCCTGCCGTAATTTTTATTCGTTTGATGACGATTTCACCGCTCCTATGCATGGCTTCTCTTCCGCCATGGACTACTACGACCGGTCTTCGTCCATTCATTTACTTTCGTCTATCCAAACGCCGGTAAAACTCATTAGCGCAACAAACGATCCTTTCCTAACGCCTTCCTGTTTTCCTAATCCGGCGGCGTATCCCAACATGCAATTTTATTATCCCGATCATGGCGGCCATTGTGGTTTTGGGTATGGAAAAGCGTCCATGGCAGAAATGGCATTGGAATTCTTTCAACAAATGACTAACTTCGAGCGGTAATTTTCAATATCCTCTATCCTGTTATGTGCGGACGGTTTTCACTGGCTAAATCAAAAGAAGAACTACAAAAACGATTTGCCGTTCAAATCAAAACTCCTGTTGCGCTGCAATACAACATTGCACCCATGCAGTCTTGCGCGGTAATCACCAATCAAGCACCTAACGAACTGCAGTTTTTCCAATGGGGACTGATACCGTCCTGGTCTATTGATCGCAGTACAGCGATGAACATGATCAATGCACGGTCAGAAAGCGTTTACCAAAAAATTCCATTTAAACACATCGTAAAGAATCAGCGTTGCCTGGTACCTTCCGACGGTTTTTTTGAATGGAGAAAAGAAGGTAAAAATAAAGTGCCCTACCGCTTCAACCTCAACAACGAAGAAGCCTTCTCTTACGCAGGCCTTTGGGACAGCTGGAAGAACGAAGAAACCGGAGACCTTGTCAATACCTTCACCATCATTACGACAGAAGCCAACAAAGTAGTGAAACCTGTACACGATCGCATGCCGGTCATCTTACGCAAAGACCTGGAGAAATTGTGGATCGCAGAAGATGTGACCGAAAGCCAGACTGAGAGTTTGCTGAAACCATACGATGCGGAACAAATGTACTCGTATGCGGTGCACCGCGCAGTTAACGATGCCCGCAACAATACACCGGAATGTATACAAGCCGCACCGCGCTTTTATCCTGGTGAAACCATGAGTTTGTTTGACTAATACCCTTCCCTTGAATATTCCACTTCCTGCTGATTTCAAACAAAACATTCTTCATACCTTTGGAGAATCGTTTAGCGAAGACTTGTGCCGCTGCCTGGACAGTGGCAAAGGCGATCGAAGCATTCGTCTCAATATTGCAAAATACAATAAATCATTAAGTCTGCCTGTTGTTCCCTGGTATGATCAGGCTTACCTGATCAGCGGAGACTGTACTTTTGCTTACGATCCGTCGTGGCACGCGGGACTGTATTATGTGCAGGAAGCCGCATCCATGTTTGTACAGCAAGCCTTGAACACCATCACATTCGATCACTCTGATCCTTTGCTATGTTTGGATCTCTGCGCTGCTCCAGGAGGCAAGTCCACCTTGTTTGCTTCGTGGCTAGGACAAAGAGGAACCTTGGTCAGCAATGAACTCATTGGCTCCAGAACAGAAATATTAAAAGAAAACATCATCAAATGGGGATTGGGAAATACCTTGGTCACCAATAACGATCCTGCACAA
>JACMQM010000195.1 GCA_014376985.1 Cytophagaceae bacterium
AACCTAATTCTAAGACTTCTCCTTTTAATCTAATTACACATGATTGCCATCGTTGACAGTGGTTCTACCAAATCGAGTTGGGTATTTGTAGACGAAAATAACAACAAACACAACTACAGAACAATTGGTTTTAACCCTTACTACCAAACGTCTGATGATATTTACCAGGCGCTCCAGAAGGAATTAATTTCCCAGCTGGACCCCAGTAAGAAAGTAGGCCATATCTACTTCTACGGTGCAGGTTGTGAAGCCAAAGCACAACAAGAAGTGGTGGCTCAAGCTTTGAAAAAAGCATTTCCACACAGTCAGATTCATGTAGACCATGACTTGATTGCTGCTTGCCGCGCGGTCTTGGGTGACAAACCGGGTATTGCTTGCATCGCTGGTACAGGTTCAAATACTTGTCACTATGACGGTAAAGACATTACCTTGAATGTAAACTCTCTGGGTTTATACTTAGGTGATGAAGGAAGCGGTGGATACTTGGGTAAACTAGTGGTGCGCGACTACATTCGCGAAGCCATGCCGAAGTCGGTGCGTGATAAATTCGAAGCGTTCACGAGCGATCGTCACGCGGATATTTTTGATAAAGTGTATACTAAGCCTTTCCCGAACAGATACCTGGCTTCTTTAGCGCCGTTTGTGATTTACAATCAGGACGAGCAGTATTTGTTTGATTTGGCGTATGAGAACTTCAGTTTGTTGTTCAAGAATTGTATCGTGAAATACAGCAACTATCAAACCCTTCCCATCCGTTTCATAGGTTCTATTGCAGCGCACTTGAAGCCGGTATTGGATAAAGTAGCGAAAGAGCACAACGTAACGATTGACATGGTGATGGGTAATCCTATGGAAGCGCTGACTGAATACCACATTAACAAGAAATAGCAGCTTTTTAAAGCACCAAATACTCAAAACCCAAATCACAAATAAATTCCAATACTAAAATCCAATTTGTTTCGGAATTTGCGATTTGGGTTTTGTTTGGTTTTTGGGAAATTGTCTTCTGGAATTTAGTAATTAGTTTAAGCTCAAAAACTTTAAAACCAATGTCTGGGACAGAATCATCCTCTCGTTATAACGCCTTAGAAAAAATGCCGATAGGCGAAATTTTAAAAGGCATGAACACTGAAGATCAATCTGTACCGCTGGCCGTGGAACAAACATTGCCTTCTATCGAAAAACTCGTTCAAGCCTTAGCGGTACGAATGAAAAACGGTGGAAGGCTTTTTTATATTGGCGCAGGTACCAGCGGACGCTTAGGCGTAGTGGATGCATCGGAATGCCCTCCTACTTTTGGCGTACCCTTTGACATGGTCATCGGCATCATTGCCGGTGGTGACAGCGCGATCCGCAAAGCGGTGGAATTTGCCGAAGATGACGCGGATCAGGCTTGGAAAGACATGCAGGCTTTTGGTATCAATGAAAAAGATTTTGTGGTCGGCATCGCCGCATCGGGCAGAACCCCTTATGTAATCGGTGGTTTGGAAGCGGCAAGAAAACATGGATTGCAAACGGGTTGTGTCGTTTGCAATTTAGATTCTGCCGTGGCAAAAGTTTCCGATTTTCCTGTGGAAGTAAATACCGGTCCTGAATTTTTAACAGGTTCCACCCGATTGAAAGCAGGCACGGCACAGAAGCTGGTCCTCAACATGATCACCACCGCCGTGATGATTCAGTTGGGAAAAGTGAAAGGCAACAAAATGGTGGACATGCAACTCTCCAATCACAAACTCGTGAAGCGGGGTATTGGCATGATTATGGAAGAAATCAACGTGAGCGAAGCAGAAGCAGAAGCCTTGTTACAAAAAGAAGGCAGCGTGCGTAAAGCTGTGGAGTGGTATTACAAGCATGCAGGACATTGAACCATATTACAGTTGGGAGAAATTTTATAGTTCTAATAAGGACAAGCGTTCTCCTTTTTATAAAGCCCATTACAATCTTCAACAATACGAAAATACTATCTACGGGTATTACATTCATCCTCTCTGGGATTTAATAGGTTCCGAAACACTCTACGTTAAAATCCTCTACGCTGATTACGACAAGCGATGCTGCATCATTGAATTGATGGGCGAGTGGAACGATACACTGCACAACGACATCATGCATTTGAAACGTAATGTCATTGATCTGCTTGTGAACGAAGGGCTCCATAAATTTATTCTGGTCGGAGAAAATATTTTAAACTTCCACGGCTCAGACGATTCGTATTACGAAGAATGGTTTGAAGACGTTGAAGAGGGTTGGATTGCCGGCGTAAACTTTCGAGAGCACGTTAGCTCCGAATGGAAAAAATTCAACCTTGATTATTACATCAATTACGGCGGCGAGCTGGATCATGAGGATTGGCGGACACTTACACCCGATTTGTTTTTTGAGCGGGTGAATGGAGCGATAACGAAGCGCTTGAATTAAGACTGTCCTCTTCTTTTTTATCACAGATTTTTTAAAAGGATTACACGGATTAGCACGGATTGACAACAAGTTGTCGACGATAATCGACTAGTCGATCTAAAAAAATCCGTGTTAATCCGTGTAATCCTTTTAAAATCCGTGCTCCAGACAAAGGAGGATCAATGATATCTATTGCTCCCCAAACAACTGCCCCTGCAACACCTTCACCTCCGCCGCCTGCGAGATATAATAGCGGTGACCGTTTTTTACTTCCACACACAATGCCCTGGTGCGCATGGTTTTTTCTTTGCGGAAAATGCGTTTGCCGAAAACAAAAGAAGCGCCGATGGGTACATCGGATAAGAACAATTGAAAATCCTGTTTGGCATCGTACTTTGCCAAAGCCTTGTAGAGCGCAGGATCTGAGCAGGAAGAAGCGCCGGGAGAAATCATGTAATCGTGTAGCGGGATCAAAACATCTTCAGGCAGCACGTCTTCTTTCATCAGCGGATACATGACTTCCTTGAAGCAAGCCTTCCATTCTTCACCATGTGGTTTGATCCGGTACCCGTGGCGAATGCCTGCGACCATGTGAGCGACTTCGTGAATGTAGGTGACCAGGAAAGAATAGGTGTTGAGGTCTTTGTTGACGGTGATCTTATGACGTTTAACGGCAGAGCTGTACCAGTAGTCCCCAAGTTTGGAAGATCGGGAGCGGGCCAGTTTGAATTCGAATCCTAATCGGATCCATAGGTTAGCACAATACGTAGATGATGATTCGGGCACAAACTTGGCGAAGAGCTTTTGTGCCGTGTGTGGTTCCATGTACAAAAATAAAAAAAGCCCCTCTCAAATGAAAGGGGCTTTTCGTTTCTTCTTTCGAAGAAGCAGTGACTAGTGAGCAGCTGGAGCTGGAACAGCTTTAGTTGTGTCAGGAGCACTAGCAGTAGTGTCAACAACAACAACTGTGTCAGCAGGAACAGCAGTAGTAGTGTCAGCAGCAGTAGAATCAACAGCAGCAGCTGATTCGTCAGATTTTGCACCGCAAGAAGCTAAAGTCAAAACAGTAGCAACAGATAGTAAAGCGAATAATTTTCTCATTGTGTTAAATTTTATTAGTTTAAACTGAATGACAAAAATATACAATATTTTTGACCGGGAAAGAGTTTCCCCTGTTTTTTTTACTTTTTTCTAAAAACAACGTTTATTGGAACCCCATCGAAGCCAAAATGCAGCCTAATTTTATTGGTAAGGTATCTTTCGTAAGGCTCTCGTATGTATTGAGGCGAATTACAGAAAAAGGCAAAAGTGACACTTCTGGTCGGTAACTGGGTTACATATTTGATCTGAATATACTTTCCTTTCCAAGATGGAGGAGGATAGGCTTCAATTTCAGGCAATAATTTTTCATTTAACTGAGAAGTAGGAATTTTCGTCTTGTAGCTGTCGTACACCTCAATGGCTTTTTCGATGGCCTGGAATACCCTTTGTTTCTCCACTACAGAAATGAAAACAATCGGAATGTAGCTCAATGGGCCCAAACGCTCTTTCAATTCCTTTTCATAATTGCCGAAGGTATGGTTGTCCTTCTCGATCAAATCCCATTTGTTGACCAGTATAACAATGCCTTTTTTACGCTGCAGCGCCATCCAGATGATGGCCATGTCCTGGCTTTCCAATCCGTGTTGGGCATCGAGCATAACGACGCAAATATCAGAATCTTCTAAGGCTTTGACCGAACGAAGCACAGAATAGAATTCAATGTCTTCTTTTACTTTGGAACGCTTACGAATACCGGCGGTATCGATCAGGATAAATTCCTTGCCGAAGGCCTTGTATCGTGCGTTAATGGAATCGCGTGTTGTGCCTGCTATTTCCGTCACTATCGCTCTTTCTTCTCCCAGCAACATATTGGTTAAGGAAGACTTTCCTGCATTTGGTCTACCGAGAATAGCGATTCTTGGAATACCCGCATCCGGATCATCTGCATCTACGCTTGGGAAATAGGTAATCAACTCATCCAGCAATTCTCCTGTACCTGAACCGCTTGCGGATGAAATACCGTGAATGTTTGCTTCCAGACCAAGAGAATAAAACTCAGCGGTTTCATGGGTACGCATGGCATTGTCGATTTTATTGACCACCAATATGGTTGGTTTTTTATAACGACGCACGATGCGTGAAAATTCTTCGTCATAAGGGTGTAAGCCGGCATTGCCGTCTACCATGAATAAGATGACCGTGGCTTCTTCCAGCGCCGCTTCGGACTGCTTTCTGATTTGTTTTTCGAATACGTCTTCGGATCCTGTCACGTAACCACCGGTATCGATGACAGTGAAGTTACGGCCCAGCCATTCCGCATAACCGTAGTTACGGTCGCGCGTCACGCCGCTGACATCGTCCATGATGGCTTCTCTTCCTCCAACCAAGCGGTTGAAGAAGGTTGATTTGCCTACGTTAGGTCTCCCTACAATTGCTACTATGTTTGACATAAATATTTATTCTAAATGTTTAGTTGCAGACTTTGATCCTGCGTTTTCATTCGATCCTCTTGCTTTTCTTTGCTCACCCAAAGAAAAGCAACAAAAGAAAGGGAGCCACCAGAACCAATCAAAGAAGACATTGAACCATCGGTATGTTGCACGGATTTAATTCTAACTCATGTCTCCTTTGATTCGCTCTTCTCCTGGACGCCCACCGCACCAAGTGGGCGTTTTATTTTAAACGTTGTCGCGTTTTCTGATATTTTATAAATGCAATCCCTCTATGGAATTGAGTTGTTGAATTTTTATCCGATCTACTCGTATGGTGCGCAAGCTTGTGCGGCTGAGTCCACGAGAAGAGCGAATTAGAGGAGGCATCGTGAGGAATTAACTTCGAAAGGCTCGCTACTACGCCATGCCTTCTATAATTGGTTCTCGTGGCGCTTTTTTCTTTTGCTTACTTTTCTTTTGGGCGATCAAAAGAAAAGTAAGAGGCCTGTATGGAACTCTTCATACTCATAAACCACTAAGATTGGTATCCGAAATTCTTAAGACGCGAGTCCTTATTCCTCCAATCCGGATCTACTTTCACAAAGGTCTCCAAAAAAACCTGCTTTCCGAAGAATTCCTCTAATCCTTTTCTCGCCTCGATACCTACTGCTTTTAAAGCAATGCCACCTTTGCCGATGATGATGGACTTCTGTGTAGGTCTTTCGGTATAAATAATAGCCCTGATGCGCAATATGGTTTCTTCTTCCTTAAAGGAGTCAATGCTTACCTCGCAGGAATAAGGAATTTCTTGTTTGTATTGTAGGAACAGTTGCTCTCTGATCATCTCTGCCGCAAAGAAACGTTCCGGACGGTCGGAAATGAAGTCTGTATCGTAATAAGCCGGATGAACAGGCGTAGCTTCGATCAATTCGGCAAAGAGTGCCTCAACACCTTGTTGCTTCAAGGCTGAGATGTAAAATACCTTCTCCGGCTTGGCGGCGTTTTGCCAGTAACTGTTGCAGGCTGCTACTTTTTCCGGTGTAGCGCTCGGCGCATCCATCTTATTAATGATCAAGAAAATGGGTACCGTCAAACGCGAAATTCTGGTTTCCAGTTCCGGAGAAAGGTTTTCATCTCCCGGTTCTACCATCAATAACACGATATCGGCATCTTCCAAGGAGAAGTTCACGAAGCGCATCATCGACTCTTGCAATTTGTATTTAGGCTCTATAACCCCCGGTGTATCAGAGATGACGAGCTGATAATCGTCACCGGTAAGGATACCCATGATGCGGTGGCGCGTGGTTTGTGCCTTAGGAGTGACAATGGAGAACCTATTGTCCTTCATGAAGCCATTCATCAATGTAGACTTACCCACATTGGGCTTTCCCAAGATGCTGATAAAGCCGGACTTAAAGTTTTCTGTTGTCATTTCTTGTAAAAAAAGAGTACAAAGGTAGCTTTTTAAAATGAAAAGCCCTACTTTTGTATCGCCTTATAACAAACCTCGTTTTAGAGGAACCAAAGGGTTCTCCCTATTTGTTCTAAAGTACCACATCGCGGGGTAGAGCAGCTGGTAGCTCGTTGGGCTCATAACCCAAAGGTCACTGGTTCGAGTCCAGTCCCCGCTACAACAAAAGCCGTAGAGCGTTAGCAATTAACGAACTACGGCTTTCTCTTTTTAGATCCGTACAGATACCGTACAACAAAGGTGGGATTTTTAGATGTGTGGGGATAATGGATTTTTATAATAAAAGGCTCGTTGGAGTCAAATCAGATTACACGAGATTTTAAGGTAATAAGAGCTGGATAACTCCCAAAGGATCTACGAGATGTTTCGAGAGGATTTTTGTAGTATTATAATAAATCATTATTAGCCCTACAAATGGATAGCACTATAAAAAAACTAGACACTTATTTTGATTGGGATCATCAAATTGCATCATGTGATACAATCGAAGAGATAAGTGAGTTGGAAAAAACGAAATCGAAACATGCGTTCGATTTTTTAAGAAGAGAGTTAGGTGAAGGTTTCCCAAAAGAAATAATGGACCACGATACACGATTCAGGTCTTATTTTTGGAATAAAGCTCCATGGACAAGAGTATGGTTTACATGGTTGTCTGAAGCGATAAAAAATTTGAAAGAAGCTGAAAATTTCGGATCTGTAATAAAGAAATTAAAGTCAGGGGCTTGGGATGATTTTGAAGAAGCTATTACACTGTTAGAATATGGTTTAAAATTTAGAAAGGTGGGATTTCAATTAGCTTTTGAAAAAGAAACGCTAAATACAAATGGTAAATCAAAAAATCCTGATTTATATCTGACGAATCCAGAGACTGCAGAGAATATATTTGTTGAAGTTACAAGATTGACTCCAAATGCTGAGCTTGAAGATTTGTTTGATATATATCATAGAGCAATGAATAAAGGATATTTTAGTGGAAAACAAATCAATTGTTGTGGTCGACTTTTTAAATCAGTTTCAAAAGAACATTTGAGAGAAATTAAACAAGAAGTAGACAAAAAGGTTGAAGCTGTTTTGAAAAACAATTCGTTCGAAGAATTCAAGAAGGATGGTATAATAGAAATGGCTTTTGTCGGGGAAAGTAATTATTCTACTCTCGAACAATGGTCGAGTGAACATGGATATAAAATAGGCTCCTTTATTCTACCAGAAATAGATAGATTTAAACGCTTAAAAAATAAAATTGTAAAAAAAATCTAATCAATCATCACCTGATTGTTCGAATCTACTTATAATAAAGAACGAAGATTTTTCTGCGGTTTCAAAACCAGATAAGACGTTTTATGAATTGGAAGAGTCACTTTACAAATGCGAAGATTTGTTAGGTGCAATTGTTATAAGTTATGAATTTGGAAATCAAACTAAGCGAGTGGAAAGTTATGGAATGAATACATTTATAATAAAAACAGAAAGATATGCATTAGCTTCATCTACAGGAATAATGCTGAATAAATTCTATAAAAAAGTTCCAGTAACTATGCATACACTAACAAGAATAATAGAGGCCTTCGAGAGAAATTAACTTATATGAAATATGAAAAAAGGATAGTTTGTTATTTTGATATTCTTGGATTTTCATCAAAGGTATGTAACAAGACAATTGATGTAGTTGAGATAGAAAAACTTTTCAATGATATTTCAAGTATTATTAATGATTATCCTCAAGACAGAATTACGATATCATATTTTTCTGACAGTTTCGTCGTTTCAATTTTTTATAGAACTGCGGCACCGACTCAATTGGAATTCATAATAGATGCTTTAGAAAAACTGCTAGAATATAAGCTTATTGCTAGAGGGGCTATGGTATATGGTGAAGTCCGACACACAGATAAAAATGTTTATGGCCCTGCTATGGTTAAAGCTGTACATTTAGAGAAATACGCTAAATACCCAAGACTTATACTTGACGAAAGTTTAGATGAATTGCCTTTGCCAACATTTGGGAATGAATCAATAACATATAGATCATTTTTTAATGATTACAAATATGTTAAAACAGATTCTGTAGATGGACAATTTTATATCGATCTTCTTGGTGAGTTAAAAAAGAAAAAAAAGTTAGACAAACATAAAAGCATTTTAGAATCGTTAATTTCAAATGGACTTCAAGATGATAATCTATTTGAAAATTCTCATGGTTAAAGGATAAGTTTGATCAAATCAATAATTGATATACAAAACTTTTATCCTTCCAAATTCTTCAACAACTCCAACACCATATAATTAGTCTCTTTCAGATCATTCATATCGGTGACCTCATTCATATCTCTGTCTTGTAGAATACATATTAAAGCGATTTTTAGCGCTGCTACAAATTCCTCAGGTGCTGAGTCTTCGATTTCAATAATGACTTTTTCGTCTTCGTATCTGACCATAATAGACTTGTTTGGTTAATTCAAACATAAGTACTCATAGAGAGATAGTAAAATCTTTAAAGATTTCTCTTTAAAGATTATAACTCTTTTATTTAAGAGCTATACAGATGATATGCTAATAAGTTTATCCTGTAAAAATTTAGGTATTTTGTGAAGCTTGTTCTTGTCGATAAACCAATCTAAGAATAAAGAGAATGGTAAAGCCGTTCGATGTTTTCTTATTGAAAGTTGATTTAGATCTTTATATTGTTTTTTCTCATCAAAAGATACGTATTCAAAATATTTATCTAGTGTTATATTAAGCTTTATTTTACCAGTTCTAAAAATGTCTTGATGATAGATTAATGTATCGATATCTATTATGGTAATAGGTTTGATCCTATTTATGTCTAATCCCAGTGCATTTAATTTTGCTAATTCATTTTTGGCCCAATAGTTTATCAAATTGTTTAAACCTGGTATATTATATTGAGTATCATGTATAACTATTATTGGATAGATTAAAATAGACTTTTCACTATAGGCCGTATCAAAAGAAAGTTTTTTCGTCAATACACGTTCTATATTAGTGAATAGTTGTTTTATCGCCTTATTAATAATCTTTCCTTCTTCATTTTCAACATAATATAATTTCTCTTTCAGTATTTTTTCATAGGCATTAAAATCCCAACTCTTTTTTATCTCAGCAGGTATTAAAAAATCTTTTGATTCAAAAAGGAATAAATATTTACCGTTTCTGATGTAGTAATCAGGTTCAGCATTTATGTTTAAGTTTTTGATTTCTTCTCCAGTATAAGTTATGTATTTCTTATAAAAGGTATCCTCAAGAATTTTATACAGCATCATTTTTTCGGAAATTTCATTTCCGAAATAGCTCTTAAACGACTTTATTTGTTCGGATGGACTTAAATTTTTATTTATTTCATTTAATTTAAAATACAAGCCTTTATATACCTTTTCTAGCAAAAACAAATCAAATATTATTAAATACTGGCTGTCATTAATTTTTGCGAGAGGTTGATTTCTTATTTTTAAGAAATCATATTTCGAAATAAGTTCAGTATCAATAACAGTTAAAGTATCGAAAAAAGCACAATTATTTTTGAACTCTTCGTCATCTTCAATATTTATCAGTGTATGAGCTTCATTTTTTTTATTTATTACTGCCATCATTAGAGGGAATATCTTTAGTAAATATTCTTTCCAATTGGATACTTTATAATATTCTAAAAAAGAATGTAATAATGTATGTGTTTTACTTGTCGACTCTAAATGTTCAAATAGAAGAATAGCTTTAATCATTTGTGTAGTTAAGATTTTTATTGGTTTATAGTCCACCAAATCAAAATATGGAAAAGATTGAGTTAACATCGTGCATGAAAAATTTATTTCTAATGGACTTTGCTTTGAGGTTTCAAACGCAATCTCTTCATCTTTAAAAAATGATTCGTTAATTATTAAATAGGCTTTTAAAATATTTGTTTCAATTTCTATTGTTGTTTGAGTTTCTATTTCGTTTTTATCCACTTTGTCAAAACAATACTCAAAAAAGGATAAACTACTTACAGTATTAATAATAACTAATTCAACTTTCTTGTTATTTTTTAAATTATTATTTTCTAATGAAACTAATTGCTTATAAACATATTCGCCCATTTCGAAATTCTCTCTGCTAAAATACATTCGAATAAAATCCTTATAATGATCATATTTAGAATGGGAATTTTTAAGTCCTAACAAAAAACAAATTGATTGAAGAAGAGTATTACGGCTTATACCTTTTAAGTAGTAACTTAATTCTTTCTTATTGTCATGAAAGATAGAATTATAGCCAACAAAGCATTTTATATACATACTGTCACATCTAATAATTTAATATACGTCATTATTTTATTTTTCTTTATTGTCCCTGTTGGACGTGCCGGTGAAATTGACCACCTCTCGCCGGTTTAAGTTGACCACCCGCTGCCGGTCCAAACTGACCACCTAAAAGGAGAAGAAAAGTTCATACTGTAAGGGAGCCCTATTTTAGTGAGCTTGGTAAAAATACCAAACTTATTAATAATGGCCAACCGACCGATCAGTATGAGTAAAATAAGACACATTCTTCGCTTACAGGC
>JACMQM010000196.1 GCA_014376985.1 Cytophagaceae bacterium
ATATTATTCCTCCGAATTATTCATTTTAGATAGGATGACATACGCACCTTTAATTACTACCTGTGTGGAATTGGTATGGATGTTTTCAGGAAGAACGACTTCAGTAAAACCATCTTCAGATACACCAAGCTGTACTTCGATCATGTTAAATTGATTTATTCCTTGATTGTTTTCTTTTGTTTTTCCGGCAAAGGTGAAAATGTAATTCTTACCCCCTGACTGAACGATGGCAGCATCGGGAAGAGCTGGTACCTCGTTGTGTCCTGTTTCTATTCTTGCCTTGACGAACATACCCGGCATAATGGATTTGTCCTGTTCATTAATGTGTGCGTGGACGTTTACCGTCTTATCGTCTGCAATGGACTTGCCGATCAAGTAAATGGTAGCTGTTCTTTCCTTAGACGGTTCGTTCGGCAGACTGAACTTTATTTTCTGCCCTTTTTGTAAGTAGGTAGCATTTCTTTCAAATACATTCAACTGAAGATGTACGTCGCTTGTGTTTTCAATTTCAAACAATACATCTGTAGGATTTACGTACTTGCCGATATTGACATTGACAGATTTGATGTGCCCATCGATGCCTGAGCGTATAGATACAGAACGGCTGATGGTATTTTCATCCAGTTGTCTGGCATTGATTCCAATCAACGCTAATTTTTCTTCTAATGATTTCAGACGAACTTTTAAAGACTTGTAATCGGATTCCGTTTGCTGCAATAATTTGGTTGACGTTACACTTTCTTTGTTAAGCGTTTTCTGTCTTTCATATTCTTGCTGCATATACTCTAGTTTGTTTTTTGTTTCCAGATAGTCCTGCTGAAGTGTAATGAACTCTACATTTTCAATCACAGCAATGACATCACCTTTCTTGACCTGATTACCTGGCAATAGTTTAGTGCTTTTGATAAAGCCTCCTAATGGAGCACTGATGGAAATAAGATTTTGCGGAGGCACATCCACGACCCCGCTTACTGTGATGACATCGCTTAATGCCCGTGGAGTAACTTCGCCTAATTCAATACCTGCAATTTTAAATTGTTCGGCTGTAAGCTCTATTTGAGAGCTCTTCTGTTCCTCTTCTTTTTTCCCTCCGCCCAAAGCTTCTTCCGGTGTTTCTTTTCCGCAAGAGAGAATAAATAAAATCGTTAGACTATAGAGCAGGTATTTTGTGGTGTTATTTTTCATAATGTATTCAGTTAATTATTTCCAATAATGTATTCAATAGTAATGACAGACTGATTATAGTTATTGACTGTTTCAATGTAATCTCTCTGAATGGACAAAGCCCTGTATGTGGCTTGTAAGAATTCCACGTAGTCAATAGCACCGTTTGTAAAACCGATTTGAGCATTCTTTAAAATCCGTTTGGCTTGTGGCAATGCACTGCTTTCAAAATAGTCAACTCGTTTTGTGTTTTTCAAATATTCCTGCTGAGCAATGGCATATTGCCCCTGAGCATTTTTCAGGTAATAACTGTATTCGGATTCAGCCGCTCTTTTGTTGAATTCAGCCGCTTTCACACGTGCCGCATAGGGTCTTGCCCATATAGGAATAGATAAGCCTGCCTGAAAGCCCATGAAACGATAGCTCCCGCTGTAATAGGTATTCGTTCCGTCAGTACCTTGATACCCACGCAAACTTTGATTAAAGTATCCCAATATAATATCTGGCATCATCCTGGAGCGTTCAAGCTTTTTGAATCGTTGTGCAACATTAATTTGTTGCTTGAAATAGGATAAGGCCGGACTATTTGAAAGGACACTGCTATCCGTTGAGTTGATCGTTTCTCTTTTAATCAGGCTATCACTATCCGGAATGGTGAGTGCTTCACTGCTGTTGAGAATAGTTTGCAGTTGTGTTTGGTAAATCTGCATGTCTGCTTCATTCTGTTGCAGCAAGCTTTTGATTTCCATCGATTGCGATTCTGCCGTCACTCGTTCCAGTTCATTTGATTCTCCCGTGCGGAAACGTAAATCGGATGCCTTCAGGAAATTACTGTAAATACTGTCCATCTGAAGCAATAACTTATGTTTGGCTTTATAGAAGGCAAGCGAGTAATAAGCTTTCTTCACATTGGCTGTCAATTCATTTTTCGTGATGGTAAGTCCTATTTCACGTGATTTGATGTTAGCTTTTGTCAAATCAGACTGACTTTTAAATACCGTTGGAAAAGGGATAGTCTGTGTAACAGTAAAGTTGTTATCAATAAGTATACTGTTGTATTGACCGCTCATCAGACTGACGTTGGTTTTTCCTATATCTACTGAAGATGCTTTCATGGCTTTCTCGGCATCAATTTTATAAGCAGCACTTTGAATGCTGTTATTGTTTTTTGTTGCTTCCTCAATGGCTTGTTCCAGGGAAATTACTCTGGTTACATTTTGTGAGAAGGCATTTCCAGAAATGAAAAGTAAAAGAATAACAGATGTAACAGTGCCTAATTTATTAATTCCTTTATTTCCTTTCGCAGGATCTTCATTCGTTCCTTTTTCAAATAAGATGTAGAGGACAGGAAGTACAAGTAAGGTCAGCAAAGTAGCGGAAATCAGACCACCGATCACTACTGTTGCCAAAGGTTTCTGAACTTCCGCTCCTGACGAGCCGGACATCGCCATGGGTAAGAAACCTAGCGAAGCAACCAAAGCCGTCAGCATTACCGGTCGAAGCCTTACCGATGTTCCTTCCAGAACAATAGCAGTGAGGTCGGTCATTCCTTCTTTTTTGAGTTGATTAAAATACCCGATCAATACAATTCCATTGAGCACCGCAACTCCGAATAAGGCAATAAATCCTACGCCGGCAGAGATACTGAAGGGCATGTCTCTTAACCACAAGGCAAAGACACCACCGATAGCGGACAAAGGAATGGCAGTAAAGATCAACAAACTTTGACGAAGGGAATTAAACGTAAAGAAGAGTAAGGCGAAGATTAACAACAAGGCCACAGGTACTGCGATCATGAGTCTTTCACGAGCCTGAACCAGGTTTTGAAACTGTCCTCCATACGTTACATAGTAGCCTGATGGAAATTTAATTTCCGATCCGATCTTTTGTTTGATTTCCTTTATGATGCTTTCGACATCTCGGTTTCTTACATTAAATCCAATGATGATTCTTCGTTTGGTATCGTCTCTCTGAATCTGATTCGGACCCACTTTGAAATCCACATCGGCCACTTGTTGCAAGGGAATTTGCCTACCGTTAGGAGCAGTGATAAATAAGTTTCTGACATCATCCAGATTTTTTCTATTGGATTCATTCAGCCGTACTACCAAATCAAACCGGCGTTCTCCTTCGAATATCATGCCCGCTACTTCACCTGCAAAGGCTGTCTTGATGACCGTGTTAATGTCTTCGATGTTTAATCCAAACTGAGCGATCTTGTCCCTATTGAATTTTACAATGATTTGCGGCAGTCCTGTAATTTCTTCAATGTATAAATCATTGACTCCCTTAATGGGCTTGATGATTTTTCCTACTTCACTTGCACTTTGAGCCAATACATCAAGGTCTTCTCCGTAAATTTTTAACACCACATCTTGTTTCGCTCCCGTCATCAGTTCATTGAAACGCATTTGAATAGGTTGTTGGAAACTGAAGGTAACACCAGGAATGACAGAAAGAGACACCGCCATTTTTTCAGCGAGCTCTATTCTTGAACTTGCACTTGTCCATTCATCTTTATCTTTGAGAATAACCATGAGATCGGCTGCCTCAATGGGCATAGGATCTGTAGGGATTTCACCTGATCCTATTTTGCCTACTACCTGTTTCACTTCGGGATATTCTTTCAATAAAATTCTTCCGGCCTTTTCAGTGGCTTCTATGGTTTCTGAAATGGAACTACCCGTTAATACTCTTGTCTCAATGGCGAAATCACCTTCTTCCAATGTAGGAATGAATTCTCCTCCCATATTCATAAATACGAACAGACTGAATGCAAACAATAGGATTGAGGTTATCACTACTGCCATTTTATGACGAAGCACCAGGTGAATGGCAGGAGTATAAAACCGTTGGATAAAGGCGATGATCTTATCTGAAATGGTTACTTTCTTCTCGTTTTTCTTACTGAGGAAAAGTGCAGATGCCATAGGCACATAAGTCAATGAAAGAATGAAAGCACCGAGAATGGCAAAGGCTACTGTTTGTGCCATAGGCCTGAACATCTTTCCTTCAATGCCCACTAATGCAAGGATCGGAAGGTATACGATCAGGATGATAATTTCACCAAAGGCTGCGGAACTTCTGATCTTTGAAGAGGATTCATATACTTCATCATCCATTTCGCTTTGTGAAAGTATTTTACCGTGATGAAAGGCATTGCTATGAAAACGATGCAGAATACTTTCCACGATGATGACTGCACCATCCACAATCAGTCCGAAATCTATCGCACCAAGACTCATCAGGTTTCCTGAAACTCCGAATAAATTCATCATGGAAATGGCAAATAGCATCGCCAAAGGTATCACAGAAGCCACTACCAGACCCGCTCTGAGATTCCCGAGGAAAAGCACCAGTACGAAAATAACGATCAATGCGCCTTCCGCCAGGTTCTTGGCTACTGTTTTAATAGCGCCGTCTACGAGCTTTTGCCTGTCGAGAAAAGGTACTATTTCAACACCTTCCGGAAGTGTTTTTTTAATGACCTCAATACGTTCTTTTACATCAGTGATTACCTTTGAAGAATTTTCTCCTTTCAGCATCATGACGATACCACTTACTACTTCGCCTTTCCCATTATTGGTAGAAGCTCCGTAACGTACTGCATTACCATAACGAACTTCTGCCAGGTCGTTTATCAAAACAGGAATTCCGTTCGGATTATTCTTTACAACGATTTTTTTCAGATCTTCCAGACTCCCTGCCAATCCTTCACTACGGATGAAGTAAGCATTGGGTCTTTTATCTATGTAGGCACCACCTGTATTCTGGTTGTTTTTTTGTAGAGCTGTAAATACCTGAGAAATGCTGACATTCATGCTTCTCAATTTATCAGGATCAATGGAGATTTCGTATTCCTTCAGGTAACCTCCGAAACTACTAACATCCGCTACACCAGCTGTTCCCAGTAACTGACGCTTTACGATCCAGTCTTCAATGGTACGCAGATCCATGGCTGAATATTTATTTTCATAACCAGGTTTCGCACGTACCATGTATTGGTATATTTCACCGAGACCTGTAGTGACCGGTCCGAGAGAAGGCGAACCAATTCCTTTAGGAATCTGGTTTTGTGCGATGGACAATCTTTCGGTTACCTGTTGCCTTGCCCAGTAAATATCGATGTCATCTTTAAATACTATGGTTACAAGAGATAATCCGAATCTTGAGAAAGAACGGATTTCTTCAATTCCAGGAATAGTAGCCATAGTGCGTTCTACCGGAAAGGTAATGAGTTGTTCTACTTCCTGAGCAGCAAGAGAGGGAGTGACAGTAATGACCATGACCTGATTGTTGGTGATGTCAGGAACGGCATCAATAGGAAGTTTAGTGATGGAGTAAGCTCCCCATGCTATTAACCCCAATACCATAAGCCCAATGACGAGCTTATTCTTTATTGAAAAGAATATTATTTTATCCATGATGTTAAACTTGATATAGAAATTTAATTACTCGTCAGATAGACGAGCGTAACCTAAATAATTGAAATTATTTAGAGACTAAGAAAAAAGGAATGGAGGAGCTCTAAGAGAGGAGCAGGAAGAAATATAATCAGATAAGGCATGAACCAACGATTCAGGTATCTTAGGAGGCGTCTCATTAGCCTGAATATGGCCGAATGACAATATTACCCATAATGCTAATACACTTATTTGTTGATGATATGAAATCTTTTCAACGTGAGAAGGGACAAAAAAGCCGGTATGTTCTACAAAGGAAAACAGATTCAAGTTTTCATCTAAATCACCATCCTGGCTATGTTCATGGCCGTGATCTTGACTATGAGAAAGATGATTCTCTATTTCTTCTTCTTCAAAATGTTCATGCGGAATCATGTCGTGCACTATTAACAGAGCAAAAGACAGGAATAAAGCGAAAATGGTAAAGCGTTTAGCCAGCATAACGCCTAAAAGTAATAATTAAAAACAAAAAAGAGGTAAGGCTATCTCTATTTTTTATCATAATGGCAATTTTGCGTTGAAACCGGATAAAAGGATTACCCTATTGATAGGTTGTCTTATTATTAATTCATTTTTTTCGCCTGATCAAATCGCATCGCCACATTGTCCCAGTTGATGAGATTAAACAACGCATCCACAAAATCAGCCCGTTTGTTTTTGTATTTAAGGTAGTAAGCATGTTACCTCACATCAATCACGAGTATAGGCACTACGCTGGACGCACCGATGAAATTGACCACCGTTTGCCGATTCAAACTGACCACCCTTTACCGATCGAAACTGACCACCTCAGGCTGGTTTCGATCTTTGATTTCTGTAATAGATAATAACTGATTTTTGATCTCTTAATTTAATTTTTGCTCTTAATGATGTAGTTGCCATGATAAATGGGGTTAGGTATAATTGTTATATCAGCCACATGACAAGAGTTTTTAAAATTTTAATTTTTTTCAAAATAGTTTAAAGAATTACTCAGCCAGTAGACATGTTTGGATTTCTCAGCCAATGGATGTGATTTGGCTGAGTTTTTCCTAAACTATTGCTAAAAAAGCTAAACAGGGTAGATCTTCAAAAGTAGGTTTTTTAAAAAGACTGGTTCACAGGCTTTGAAGAGAAAAGTAGAGGAATAGTTTAGCGAATTTTAAGGACCACAATATTCTCTACATGATGCGTATGTGGAAACATATCTACCGGCTGCACCGTTTCAATATCGTATTTCTCTGCCAGCAATTGCAAGTCGCGTGCTTGTGTAGCTGGATTGCAACTCACATACACAATGCGAGGCGCTTCCAAGCGGAGCAACACATTTACCACCTCGGTATGCATGCCTACACGGGGAGGATCAGTAATGATCACATCTGGTCGGCCATTAGCCTGAATGAATTCATCTGTAAAAATATCTTTCATGTCTCCTGCATAGAAGACCGTGTTGTGAATATTATTGATGGATGAATTCAACTTCGCATCTTCAATGGCCATCGGTACAGATTCTATACCGACTACTTTCTTCGCCTGATGTGCGATGAAGTTGGCGATCGTACCGGTGCCGGTGTATAAATCATACACCGTTTCTTCGCCCGTCAACTTCGCGAGACTGCGTGTCAACTTGTACAACTCATAAGCCTGCGAAGGATTCGTTTGATAAAATGATTTCGGGCTGATGCGGAAAGTCAAGGCTTCCATGTGTTCTTCGATGTAGCCTTTGCCGTGATAAAGCACAAGATCCAAATCGTAGATGCTGTCGTTCTTTTTTAGATTGATGGTATAATAGAGTGTACTGATTTCTGCAAAGGTAGAAACTAAATACTGACAAGTTTTTTCAATCCATTCTGGTTGGTCTTCGCCGAATTGTACGATCAGCATGAATTCTCCTTGTTGAGTATTTCTAAGCGTGATGCCTCTTAAAAAACCTTCGTTTTTCATCAGGTCATAAAAAGGATATTCATTGGTCAGCATGAATTCTCTCATGCCGTTGCGGATCGCATTGGAGGGTTCTGCCTGGTGGTGGCAATGTTGTATGTCTAATACCTTGTCGAATCTGCCAGGTATGTGAAAGCCGATGGCATTGGGTTTTAATGATTCCGGTGTGTCGATTTCATTAGAGGTAAACCAACGTTTATTGGACACAGAGAAATCAAGTTTGTTGCGGTAGCCTTTTTGTATCGCCGAACCGACAATGGGCGTAACGTCAGGAAGCGTTAATTTTCCGATCCGTACCAAGGCATCCACAACTTGCTTTTGTTTATGATGCAATTGTACATCATAGCTCAGGTGCTGCAACTTGCATCCGCCACATACTCCAAAATGTTGGCAGAATGGTTCGGCTCTGTCTTGAGATAAGGTGTGAAAAGTGATGGCTTTTGCTTCTAAATAATTTTTATGTTTACGGTAGACTTCTAAATCCACTACATCTCCAGGCGCAGTAAATTCTGAAAAAATCACTTTGCCGTCATGACGACTGACACTTTTGCCCTCTGATCCGAGGTCTTCAATGAGAATATTGGTAAGGACAATCTTGCTGAATTTTTTACGGGCCATGTTTGTATTTTGGACCCGCAAGTTATGATATTTTGAGGTATTATAAAGTAGGTTGTACTGGTAAGTTGTAATAGGTAGTAAGATTTGAAAAAATATATTGGGGGTATTTATGATGATAGAGAAACAGAATGGGGCGTTGCCGCCGATCGTAAATCCCTAGATCTGTAGGTCTTCACGGCGGCGGCCGGGCTCTCGCTGCAAGTCCTCACTCCGCTTCGCTACGTTGCGGGCTTTCCACTCGATCCCTAACGCAAATAAAATCCTTCATAGAACCCAGTGATGGGGATTAAAGGATCATATTGGTAGATGCGTGAGGGATAGGAGCGGAAAGCCCACATTGATCCATTAAGTTTATTTAGATACCTGAAATTAATCCGAGCGAGGACTTGAAGCACAATTCAGCACGAGAGTGCGAAGATTGCGAACGTTAGTTCGCCCCGAAGGGACACGCCCTATTCTGATGACAACCGCAACTTAGCGGCTTCTTCTTCACCTTTAATAAAAGAGTTTAATTATTTTCTACTGAGGCTTAAAACTATGTAAACTTCAAAAACTGCTTAAAATGAACGTTGTGACACTTTTTTATTGTTAATATTTTTGCGAAAAAAAACCAAGGAAACTTTTTACATGTTTAAAGTTTCCTTAGTTTTGCTTCATGGAACAAGAAATAGAAACAGGGGAGCGTATCTTGATGGAGGCTGAGCAGTTGTTTTTCCGCTATGGGGTGAAGTCCATTACTATGGATGAAATTGCCATGCATCTGGGTATTTCTAAGAAAACCATTTACCAATTTTATAAAGACAAAAAAGAATTGGTCTACAAAGTAGTGGAAACAAGGATGATGAAACAGCAGTGTGAAATAGCAGAAATAGCAGAAAAAGCAGCTGATCCTGTACAGGAAATTCTAATGACAAGCGATTGGTTGAAGAATGTTTTTCAAAACATGAATCCATTTTTATTGATGGAAGTTCAGAAGTATTACCCAAGAGCCTTCAGTGTTTTTCAGGCACACCGCGACAAATGCATTTTTGTTAATATTTATAATAATATAAAAAGAGGCATTGACTCCGGATTGTATAGAAATAGCATTGATGTAGATACCATTGCCAGATTGAGGATGGTATGTGTAGATGCTACACTTAATCCTGAAAATTTTCCACTGGCCAAGAAAAATTTGAATGAACTGCAACTTCAGTTGATTGAGCATTTTCTTTATGGCATTTGCACGCTGAAAGGACACAAATTAATTAATAAGTACAAACAGATTAAAGAAGAGGAATAGTTATGAAGAAACGATTCATTTTACTGGCGACGTTGCTGCTAACGAGCTTTTTGCCGGTAACTAAGACTTCGGCACAAACGACCACTACTAGTCAATACACTTTACAACAGTGTGTAGATTATGCGCTGAAGAATTATAACGATATAAAAAATGCAGAGCTGGATATCCAATCGGCGAATGCAAAAGTAGGAGAGATCAGAGGTACTGGATTACCTCAGTTAACCGCTGGGGCCAGTATTACTGATAACCCTGAGTTACAAAGAATGTATATGCAAGGAAACAATGCAAGAGCATTTGATCAGAATCCTGCACACGTGTATGAACCAAATAAAGTATATGCTCTTCCCAATTTATTTCAGTTAAGATCAGCTGGTGACATGAACATTGGTTTAAATCAAATATTATTCGATGGTTCTTACATCATGGGATTGAAAGCGGCTAAGGTTTATAAAGAATTGGCCAACAAATCTATGGTGCAAACGAAAATTCAGGTAGTAGAAAATGTCACCAAAGCATTTTACATGGTACTGATCAACCAGGAACAATTGCAATTGCTGGATGCCAATGTGTCTCGTTTGGATAGTTTATTTAATAATACTAAATCTCTTCAGAAAGAAGGATTTTTAGAAGAGATAGATGTCAATAGAATAGAGGTAGCACGCAACAACCTATTGGCTGAACGAACGAAGTTTACACAATTAACAGGTGTAACTAGTTTATTGTTAAAATATCAAATGGGTATGCCTTTAACAGATTCTCTGGGTGTACAAGGAAGTATTCGTGATTTACAAGTCGACGCCATCGATACGAAAGTTGAAGCTAAACCAGAAAACAGAATTGAATACACCTTGTTGAAAACACAAAGTGAATTAAGGTCTTTAGATGTTAAAAGCAACCAGGCAAAATTCTTCCCTAGCTTATCAGGTTTCGCTAAGGGCGGTTACAATCGTCAGGATCTCACGATAGACCAAGTGTTTAAGAATCATTGGTACCCTTATTTCAACTGGGGAGTAAGTTTGAATGTGCCTATCATTGCAGGTGGAACACGTCTTTATAAATTGAAGCAATCCAATTATGAATTCAAGAAGTCGGAAAATAATTTGAATCAGTTCCGTCAAACGGTGGATCTTCAGGTGAAGCAATCTGTGATTAACATGGACAATGAATTGAAGACTCTGGATATTCAGAAAAGAAACCTGGACCTGGCTACGGAAGTCGTAAGAGTATCAAAAATTAAATACACCAACGGATCTGGCTCTAACCTGGAAATAACAGATGCAGAAAATAGTTTTAAACAGGCTCAGACCAATTACTTCAATGCCGTGTACAATGTACTTCTGGCAAAAATCGAATACCAAAAATCAACAGGAACATTATATACCGAATAATTTTTAATACTATGAAAAAGATAAACCTATTTATTATTCTATTGGCAGCAGTTGTATTGTATGCATGCGCTGCTCCTGATAAGAAAGCAGAGATCGCAGAATTGAAAAAGAAACGCGATGATCTTTCTGCTGAGATCATAAAATTGGAAAAGGAATTGCCGAAAGATGATAAAGTCGCTCAGAAAAGTGCCATCGTCATTACGACTGAAGTAGCTCCGCAAACATTTACACATTATTTGGAGATTCAGGGTAAAGTAGACTCTGACCAAAATGTAAAATTAACTTCTAAATCTGGTGGTGTTGTAGTGAACGTATTGGTAGAAAGAGGACAGACCGTAAGTAAAGGTACGTTGCTTGCTCAAATCGATGCCTCTGTAACCGCAGCATCCATCAATGAATTGAAAAAATCATTGGAGTTGGCAAATGAAATGTATGAGAAGCAAGAAAGATTGTGGCAGCAAAAAGTAGGCACTGAAGTTCAATACCTACAAGCCAAAAATCAGAAAGAATCTTTGGAGAAAAGATTGGCTAGCGTAAACGAGCAATATGAATTGAGCCGCATCAGAGCGCCTTTCAACGGTTTGGTAGATGAGATTTATGTAAGAATAGGAGAAGCAATCAATCCAGGTATGCCAGCATTCAGAATTGTAAACAACAGCAGTTTGAAAGCGGTCGCTGAAGTGCCGGAGTCTTATATCGGTTCTATTCAAAAAGGAAATTCAGTGAAATTATATTTTCCAGATGCAAAGAAAGAAATCAATACAAAGATTTTAACAGCAGCAGATGTCATCGATCCGATCAACCGTACCTTTAAAATTGAAATGCCTTTGACGGCAGAAGGAAAGTTTTTGAAAGCCAACATGATCGCTTATGTAAATGTAAAAGATTACCAAAAAGAAAATGCCATTGTTGTTCCGTTGAACATTATTCAACGCACAGAAAAAGGGGACTTCATCTATGTCGTAGAAAACAACAAAGCGATCATGACACCTGTAGAATTGGGTTTAACTTACAAGTCACAGGTAGAAGTATTGAGCGGATTGAAAACAGGTGCTAAAATCATTACGGTAGGTTACCAGGATGTAGTCGATGGTCAACCGGTGACTGTTAAAACAAGCTTGTAAAGCTGATTTTTTGAATAGTCTTGATCACACATGATTTTAAAAGATAATCAAAATGAAAGAATTTAAACTGACCAGCTGGTCTATTGATAATAAGACCAGCATATATGTACTCACGGTAATCATAACCCTTGCAGGTTTGATGGCATACATCAACTTGCCGAAGGAACAATTTCCAGAGGTCGTGTTCCCGCAAATGTATGTGAGTACCATTTATCCAGGTACTTCTCCTACTGATATGGAAAACCTGGTAACGAAGCAAATTGAAAAGCAGGTAAAATCTATTTCAGGTGTTAAAAAAGTAACCAGTAATTCCGTTCAGGATTACTCTAGTATCATCGTAGAGTTCAATACAGACGTAGATGTAGCGGAAGCTAAGGTGAAGGTAAAAGATGCGGTAGACAAAGCGAAAAACGATTTGCCTACGGACTTACCAGATGATCCGCAAGTCATCGAAATTGACGTTTCTCAAATTCCAATCATGTATGTCCACATTTCTGGAGATTATGAATTGAGTAAACTAAAGAAATATGCGGATGACATGCAGGACCGCATCGAAGCGCTGCCTGAAATTACACGTGTAGATTTAGTAGGTGCTCCGGAAAGAGAGATTCAAATCAATGTGGACCGCTTCAAAATGGAAGCAGCAGGTATTACCCTGTCTGATGTGGAGCGTGCTGTAAAGTATGAAAACATGACCATCAGTGGTGGCTTGGTGAAGATGGACGAATTGAAACGTTCTGTGTCTATCAAAGGAGAATTTAAATCCGTGACACCGATGAACGATATCGTGTTACGCTCATCTACCGGTGCGCAAGTATATTTGAAAGACATCCTGGAAGAAGGCGGTGTAAAAGATACGTATGCGGAGAAAGAAAGCTTTGCCCGTTTGAATAAGAAAAATGTAATTACGCTAAACGTCATCAAACGCAGTGGAGAAAACTTGATCGAGGCATCGGATAAAATCATTGAGCTCGTAGACGATGCGAAAACCAATCATTATCCTGCCGGATTGAATGTAACTATCACAGGCGATCAAAGTGATACGACGCGTACTACGGTAGACGATTTGATCAATACCATCATCATTGGGTTCCTGTTGGTTGTAATTATTTTGATGTTCTTCATGGGCGCTACCAACGCGATCTTCGTAGGGATGTCTGTACCCTTATCGATGTTTATCGCTTTCCTGATACTTCCTTCTATTGGGTTTACCTTAAACATGATTGTATTGTTTGCGTTCCTTCTCGCCCTTGGTATTGTAGTTGATGATGCCATTGTGGTGGTAGAAAACACACACCGTATTTTTGACAACGGGAAAGTACCGATTGTACAAGCCGCTAAATCTGCCGCGGGTGAAGTATTCCTTCCCGTATTCTCCGGTACAATGACAACTCTTGCTCCTTTTGTGCCGCTTGCCTTTTGGAATGGAGTCATCGGAAAGTTCATGTTCTTCCTGCCCGTTACCTTGATCATTACATTGACTGCTTCTTTAGTAGTAGCCTATATCATCAACCCCGTATTTGCCGTAGATTTCATGAAGCCTCATGACGAACACGGTCATAAGAAAATGACGAAAGGTACTAAAATTACGTTGGTCGTTATGGGAGCTATTGCCTTGTTGTTTTACATCAACTTTGCAGTGACCAGATCTTACGGTGCATTTGGTATGGGTAACTTTGTCTTATTGTTAGTAGGGCTTTTCTTATTAAATAAATATTTCCTTGAAAAAGTAATCAAGAGATTCCAGGATAAAACATGGCCTAGTTTCCAGGATTTCTATGTCAAAGTATTGGAATGGAGTCTTCACAGCTACAGACCACTTGCTTTGATGGGTGGCACGGTTGTATTGTTATTTGGCTCGCTTTACATAACCATTGTGGTACAACCCAAAGTCGTATTCTTTCCTTCAGCGGATCCTAACTTTGTGTATACTTACATCACTTTACCGATTGGTACAGATCAGGTGTATACCGATTCCGTAACATCCATTGTAGAAGATCGTGTGACGAAAGCGGTATCAATAGATGGGAAACCGAACCCTGCTGTTTCTTCTATCATCTCTAACGTTACCATTGGAGCAAGCGATGATCAGAACGATCAAAGCAGTTCTCCGAATAAAGGAAAGGTTACTGTTGCATTTGTGAAGTATGCAGATCGTCACGGTATTTCTTCTGCCCAGTATTTGGATAAAGTAAGACAGGCCGTGAAAGACATTCCAGGCGTACAAATTTCGGTCGATCAGGAACAAGGCGGACCTCCTACAGGTAAGCCGGTCAATATTGAAATTGCCGGTGATGACTACAATGAATTGATCGCTGTTTCTGAACGCTTGAAGAAATTCATTGATACCAGAGGAATCAAAGGGATTGAAGAATTGAAATCGGATGTATTGAAAAACAAACCGGAAGTGGTGATTGAAATCGATCGTCAACGTGCCAATGCGGAAGGTATTTCTACGGGTCAGGTAGGAGCAGATATCCGTAGCGCATTATTTGGTAAAGAAGTTTCTAAATTCAGAGATGAAAACGATGAGTACGATATCGAATTACGTTACCGTTACGATCAACGTCACAGCATCGATGACTTGTTGAATACGAAAATTACTTTCCGTGACATGAACATGGGTGGTGTAGTTCGTCAGATTCCTTTGTCTTCCGTAGCGACCGTAAGATACGGTGATACCTTTGGCGGGATCAAACGTAAGAATCAGAAACGTGTGGTGACCCTTTACTCTAACGTGTTGGGTGATTACAATGCCAATAATATCAACGCATCAATCAAACAAGCACTACCGGATTTTCCGCTACCTTCAGGAGTTACCGTCGACATGACAGGTGAGCAAGAGGAGCAGGCAGAAACAGGAGCATTCCTGGTGACAGCACTGATGGTTTCTCTCGGATTAATTTTCTTAATCTTGGTAACTCAGTTTAACTCGGTGAGTAAACCGGTAATCATCCTTTCTGAAATCATCTTCAGTATCATTGGGGTATTACTTGGATTTTGTTTCACCGGAATGGCGATCTCTATCATCATGACAGGTATCGGTATTGTTGCCCTGGCAGGTATCGTAGTACGTAACGGGATTCTTTTAGTAGAATTTATCGAGTATAGAGAGAAAGCCGGAGTAGGTATTTACGATGCGATCTTGGAAGCAGGACGTACACGTATGACACCTGTATTGATGACAGCCTCTGCTACGATGTTGGGCCTAATTCCTTTGGCAATCGGTTTCAATATTAACTTTGTGAAAATGTTTACTCACCTGGAGCCGCACATTCACTTTGGTGGAGACAGCGGAGCCTTCTGGGGCCCCTTAGCATGGACAATGATTTTTGGTTTGTTTTTTGCAACCTTCTTGACATTAGTGATGGTGCCGGTCATGTATTTGCTGGTGCATAAAATCAAAGAAAAACTAGGTATGAAAGTGAACGAACACAAATCCATTATGCTTCCTGGTGTTAGAGTAACAGGCAACAAACACGGACTGATTGATACGGAATAAGCATACATAAAGAAAAGGGCAAGAGTGTAGTAACAGCCATAGAATAAGGCTTTTTTCTACGCTCTTCTCTTTTTTTAGCCAAAATAAAATATTTATTGTTACATTTCGTCCATAACTTCCCAGGTGTGTAAGGTCTTTCGAACTAACACACAATAGGAGTTGACTCGTTGTTGGCGGGACGCCAACAAGATTATAATAAGTAAAGTCTCTAAATCTGTAAAAAACACCTGAATACTATTATGCATACATTATCCGGAAGGTTTATGGTCATTGGAATAATTCTCGTTTTGTTTTTATTACTTGACTGGTACGTATACCAAGGTGTAAAAACATTGGCGGTCAATTCTTCAGACATGGTGAAGAGATGGATCGGTGTTGCTTATTGGGGTTTTACGATAGCTTCCATCGGATTGCTGCTTACTCTATTGTTTGTAGGACCGGCACATTTGGGAACGTCCTTTCGTTCTTTCATCATCATTTTTATTTTCGGCAATTTGTTTTTCAAATTGTTCTTTACTGTTATTTTGTTGTTAGAAGATATTGTGCGTTTTGGACGGTGGTTGTTTTCTCTTGTCGCGAATCCCGCTCCATCCGGCGAAGGTACTGCTATACCAAGAGCTCAGTTTGTTTCGACGATTGGTCTTGCATTGGCTTCTATTCCTTTTATTTCCATGGTGTATGGCGTGCTCATTGGAGCACATGATTACAGAGTTCGTAAAGTAAAGATTGCGCTTAAGAACCTCCCTAAAGCATTTGAAGGGTTTAAAATTTTACAGTTGTCCGACATTCATTCAGGAAGTTTTACAAAACCTGAATTGGTGCAAAAGGGAATCGACATGGCCATTGCGCAAAATGCGGATGTCATATTTTTTACGGGTGACCTGGTCAACAATGTGGCAACTGAAATAGGAGAGTATAAAAGAATGTTTGCCAGTCTCAAGGCACCGATGGGCGTATACTCGGTATTAGGTAATCACGATTATGGAGATTACGCAGATTGGCCAAGCATCAGCGCTAAGCGTGATAATTTAGATTCACTGATTGGTATCCATAAAGAAATGGGTTGGGATATTCTGATGAACGAACACCGTATTCTGAAAAAAGGCAATGATCAAATTGCAGTGCTTGGTATAGAAAACTGGGGAGCTAAAGGTTCATTTCCAAAATATGGTAAAATGAAAGAGGCCGTAAAAAATATGGAGCCGGTGTCTGTTAAATTATTACTGTCGCACGACCCCAGTCACTGGGATGCTCAGGTGATTCCAGAATACGGTGATGTAGATGTGATGTTTGCCGGTCATACACACGGCATGCAGTTCGGTATAGAAATTCCCGGTTTCAAATGGAGTCCGGTGAAATACATGTATGAACAATGGGGTGGCTTGTATCAGAAAGGCAAACAATTTTTATATGTCAACAGAGGTTTTGGATACATTGGTTTTCCTGGTCGTATCGGTATGCCACCTGAAATTACAGTCGTTGAATTAGTTCGTGCTTAAACGTTCGATACAGATCTCATAAGCGATTTCACAGAGTTCTGCTTTAATGTCCAATTGGTAATCCAACAGTTGCAGATCTCGTGTTTCTTCTTCAGAAACTGGAGGAGTAGCGTCTTGTAATCCTTCCGCATAGTGTTTAAGCAAATCCTGAAACCAATCCATTAGGTCGTCAGGAGAGGTGATGGATTGAAAATGTTCTTCCTGCTTGAGAAAAATGTAATCGCAGTTTCCGTTTTCATAAATGGAAAACAGAGGTCCGGAAAGCAAATCATTGGTCGGCTCTAAATTTCCCCAGGTTTCAAATATTCTGCTGCTGCCTAAATTAGGGCGGTGAAAGGCATCCCAAAAAAGTTCTTTAAATCGCTCCAGTGCCATGATTATTAGTCTTTCTTTTTTAACAAGAAATGGCTGAGCGTAAAATTTTGTGCCATCGTTACAGGTATTGTCATGTAACTTAAGATCGTCTTATCCCATGTAAAGAAATTTTTATAGACCGCCAGCAATACCATACCGGTTAGCATGGACGATAAATAAATGCTGAAGTAGACGACAATGTTGCGTACGCTTTGGTGGCTTTTGAAGACAAAAAAAGAATTCAGTACAAAAGAAAGAAACAGCGGTATGATATAAGCCAGCACGTATGACACCTGTTCATGCCAATGGAAGATTTTATAAAATACAAATATCAAAGCCATCGTACATAGCGTAGAAATGACACCGACAATAGAAAACCCCGCTAGCTTTTTCAGCATGTTTATAAAATTCATTAGACCAGTTTGCAAAATACGGAAATACTTTGAAAATGGCATTAATAGAGCGGGTACTTTTACAGGTAAAAGCCTTTAAAATCAAAAAAATGGTGCTAATTTGTGTTATATTAGGCACTCCAATGCAGTAAACTTGGTTTAACAACGCTCAAATGAGTCAGGAAAAGAAGGCAAAAATATTAGTGACGGGTGGAGCTGGTTTTATAGGCTCAAATTTAGTAGACGTATTATTGCGCGATACGAGAGTTGACTTGGTGAGGGTACTGGATGATTTTTCAAATGGTAAAAAGGATAATTTGACTCATTGGGCAAATGATCCGAGATTAGAGATCATAGAAGGGGATATTCGCGACTTTTCTGTTTGCCAACAAGTATGCAAAGGCATTGACCGCATTTCTCATCAAGCCGCTATGGGTTCTGTTCCAAGATCGGTAAAAGATCCGTTGACTACTCATGATGTGAATGTCAATGGTACGATGCATGTATTTACCGCTGCAAAAGAAGAAGGAATCAAAAATATTGTATATGCGTCTTCTTCTTCTGTGTATGGTGACAGTGAGGTGCTTCCTAAAAAAGAACAAAATACAGGAAATGTATTATCTCCCTACGCATTGTCTAAAGCGATCAGCGAGCAATATGCTGCACTTTATACCCGTAATTATGGTATGACATTTACCGGATTGAGGTATTTTAATATCTTCGGTCCCAGACAGGATCCGCAAGGTCCTTATGCTGCGGTAATTCCTTTGTTTTTTAAAGCTATTCAGGAAGGCATTGCGCCTCAGATATTTGGTGACGGCGAGCAAAGTAGAGATTTTACTTATGTTACCAATGCTGTGCAGGCTAATGTATTGGGGCTCTTCAAAGAGGCACCAAAAGCGGAAGCCAATGTTTATAATATAGCTTGTGGTTATCGTACTACCATTAATGAATTATGGAAAGCGATGATTCAATTGTCCGGTACAGGTTTGTCACCGGTACATTTGCCTTTGAGGCAGGGGGATATTCCGCATAGTCTCGCCGATATATCAAAATCTAAAACGGATCTTAATTTTACGCCTGATACTATTTTTCAGGATGGATTGAAAAAAACATACGAATGGTTTGTAAACGAATACAAGTAA
>JACMQM010000022.1 GCA_014376985.1 Cytophagaceae bacterium
CATTATCTCTATTCACACGGATATTCAACATAATTTCTTTCTGTTTCGTATAACAATACTTTTAAATCGTATTTGGCATCAATGTCTGATCGAAGTAATTCCCAGATGATACGGGCTATATTTTCTGCCGTAGGATTCAGGTTAGCAAACTCTTCAGTATCCAAATTTAAGTTTTTATGGTCGAATTTAACCAATACTTTTTCTTTTATTAGTTTGCTCAGCCATTTCATATCCACTACATAACCCGTTGCCGGATCTGTTTCTCCAATGACTTTAATGATCAATTCATAGTTGTGTCCATGAAAATTCGGGTTGTTGCATTTGCCGAAATAAGCTTCGTTTTCTTCAAACGACCAATTAGGATTGTATAACCGGTGGGCGGCATTAAAATGTTCTTTACGGTATACGGCTGTTTTCATTGTGATTGATATAACAAGAGTTAAGAAGAATAGTTCGGATGAGATTTTAATGAATGATTTAAATGTTTAATGATTCAATATTCATATGAAGTGTTAAGGTTGAGAGGTTGATTAGGGCGTTTCCCTATGGGTCGGGCTTTCGCCACTCGCTTTTTTCTTTGGAATCAATCTTCGCTTTCAATCCATCCTACAACTCCAAACAAAAAGAGCTCAGACAATGGGCTCAATCCCTAACGCGGCTCGGTTGCGTTAGGGATCGAGTGGAAAGCCCGAAGCGCGCAGGCCTTTTGTGGCTGCCGGACTTGGAGCGAGAGCCCGACCGCCAGTACTAAGATTGTTTTGCCCTCAGCTCTGGATTGGCGGTAACACCCATTCATTCTATCCCTTTTATGTTTTTCTAATGCTATCCATCCTTCGTATCTCTATCCATAAATAATTATTATTCTAAACCGACTCCTAAATAAGAACGTAATTTCTCATCGTCAAATTTGCCAAAAGACATTACGATACCTGCTACGAAGACAGTTAGAAAGGAATGCCTACATATTCTTTTATCCGCTTTTGTTTGGTGAATGTTCATAGCTGAAAAATATTAGATAAGTAAATGCTTGTTAAGAAAGAATAATTCAATCTCTCTATCTTCTAATTTTTAATAAATTTCTACAAAAAAGAACTTTTTCAGCGTTTAATTCCTTTTCAGAGTAGTTTATTCGTATTTTTACAAACTTTATTTGGGAGGTTGGTATGGAACTACAAGAAATTAAGTCGTACATAGAATCATACAAAGAGCGCGGATTGAAGTTATTTACGACTTCTTCTTTTCAAACGCACAGTATTCCTTTGTTGCATATCATCAGTACCATTGATAAAAGCATCCCGGTATTTTGTATCAACACCGGTTATCACTTTCCTGAAACATTGGTTTACAAAGACCAAATCGCAGAATTGTTAGGCTTGAATATTATAGAAGTTTCTTCTCCTACACCACGCAGTGCACAAAAAGATGCCTCTGGCAAATTACTTTTTACTTCTGATCCCGATTATTGCTGTTACCTGAATAAAGTATTGCCAATGGAACCGGTATTGGCTGAGTACGATGTCTGGATCAATGGTGTAAGAGCGGATCAAAGTGCGGTAAGAAAAAGCTTTGGTGTGGAAGAAAAAGCACCGCACAATACGGTTCGTTTCCATCCGATGCTGGATTGGGACAATCGCATGATCTCAAAATATATTAAAGAACATAATCTTCCAAAGCATCCATTGGAAGATAAAGGATACATGAGTATTGGTTGTGAACCGTGTACACGCAAGTTTGATTTGGAATCATATTCAAGAGAAGGACGTTGGTTTGGATTAAATAAAACCGAGTGTGGATTGAATACGGAGTTAGTCAGTAAAAAATAAGTAGTAGATCAATGAACGTATTAGTTACCGGAGGAGCAGGATATATAGGATCACAATTGGTGCAAACTCTAGCGTCAAATCCTTCCATCAATAAGATTGTAGTTTACGATAACCTGACCCGTGACAACTATAATTTCTTTTTACACGCGGATAAAAAAATCAGCGGCAATAAGATTTCATTTGTACACGGCGATATATTGGATACACGTAAATTGCGCAAAGCATTGGAAGGCATTGAAACGGTATACCATTTGGCCGCAAGAGTATCTACACCGTTTTCTAATACCGACAGCCATTTCTATGAGCAGGTCAATCACTGGGGTACAGCGGAATTGGTCTATGCGATCGAAGATTCAAAAACGGTCAAGCATTTGATCTACTTAAGCAGTACATCTGTATATGGTTCTTCTAAAGAAGAAGTGTCTGAAGAGACTGTTCCTAATCCTAAAACATTTTACAGTGTTTCCAAACTAAGAGGTGAAGAACATGTGCGTAGAATGTTTCCTAAATTGAATACACAAATCATTCGTTGCGGTAATGTGTATGGATATAGTCCCGCCACTCGATTTGATGCCGTAGTCAATCGCTTCGTGTTTGATGCACATGTGAACAACCGTATCTCGATACACGGTTCTGGTAAACAACACCGCTCTTTTATTCATGTCAATAAAGTGGTGCATGTATTGAATCAAATCGTCAGTACAGAAGTTCCTTGCGGCGTTTATAATTTATCCGATAAAAACTTAGAAGTGTTGGATTTGCGTGATGCTTTGAAAGACATATATCCTTCCATGGAATTCATCTACATCAATCAACACTTAGAGTTAAGAGAATTAAAAGTAAAAGCTGAAAGTTTACTTTCCAAATACATCCCTTTGCCTCCATCGGATTTGGCGACAGAACTGCAGGAATTTAAAGCGCAATTTTCTTTTACTCCAACCTTCTAAACATTGTCCCGATCATACCGATCGGGATTTTTTATGTCCTCAGAAAACAGAGCAGCAACGAGAAGCTCCTGGAACGGAGAATGGGTCTATGCCTTGGTCATCGATCGTTTTCACGATGGGAAAGATCGATTGTTGCCGGATGCACACAATAGAGTAGGGTTTGGTAATTCAGCGGATTTAAGAAAAACCTGCGGAGGAACGTTAAACGGTATTCTTCAGAAATTGCTTTACATTAAAAATCTCGGTTGTACGAGCATATTACTCACTCCATTTTTAGAAAATAATTCAGAACATTACCACGGCTATGCGATACAGGATTTTCTGAAAGTGGATTCACGCTTCGGAACACTTGAGGACCTCAAAGCTTTGGTTCATGAAGCACATGTGCTTGACATGCGTGTCATCATGGATGTTGTTTTGAATCATACCGGAAACAACTGGAGTTACAAAGAAAAGCATACACCGTATCGTAAGCGCAAGCCTTATGCTTTTTCTCACTGGTACAAAGACGATAAGCCTCAGCCTTTGGCCTTGCGCAATGAAGCTTGGTATTCGAAACGGGGACAGATTGTGCACTGGGACAAATATCCGGAGTCCTGGGATGGAGATATTTTTGAATTAAAGGATCTGATCTGGGACGATACCGCCATTGGCTGGGAAGTGTTGGAATGTATGGTCAGCATTTATACGTACTGGATCAAAGAAGCCAATGTCGATGGCTTTCGCTTGGATGCCTTGAAGCATATTCGTCCGGTGATGGCCAATACTTTTTGTCAGCGCATCAAAGCGGAGGCTGATCGCTTAGGTAAAGAAAATTTCTTAGTGATAGGAGAAGTAGTTGGCAATCTGGATTTGATTGAGCAATACCATCAGCTGGATGGCTTCTTTAACTTTCCTTTTTACTTTGATTTCCTTCAGGGCATCAGAAAGAAAAAAATGTACGAGGTATTTCAAAAACATACACACGAACAATTTCTCCCGGTTAACTATTTGGATAATCACGATCAGATCGGATTGGAACCGAAGAAAAGAATCAGTGATCTATTAACCGATGAACAATTGTTAGGTAGCTTGTTTTTAATGGGGCTGCAAGATGGTATCAATTGTTTGTATTACGGCACGGAACAAGGCCTTAGAACGACAGGGGAGTATGATCATGATGTGCGGGAGTGTTTGTTTGATCCTTATGGTCAACACGAATTATTTCAAGAGAAAATGCATTTGTACAACAGAATAAAAGAAACCATACAGCTGGCAAGTATCGTCAAGAAAGAAACGAATGAAGTGAAATCAAACCGTCCGGCAGCAGGAGTAGTGATCTCTGAATATAGTATGGGTATAAATGAAGATTATATAGTAGTGTATAACCACACTTCAAAAGACATCATCCATACGTCTTCTTATTTGCCAAAAGGAAACTGCGTGTATACTAATTATGACAATAGAAATGTTTCGTCTCTCAGACCTTTTGAATTATTGGCCTATAGGCGCTGAAGGCGAAGACAAGGGCTCCGGTCTATTGACTCTGTAAATAGTTTCCAATAGTCCGGCATGTGGCTTATCTCCTGCCAACTGCCAAAACATGATTCCACCCAATTGTTTTTCTTTGACGTAAGTTACTTTCGCCGCTATGGATTCTTTGTTATCAAATGTTGCAAATTCTTTTTTAGCTGCATTGTAAGCATAGGGAGCTTTTGCAATTGAATCCCAGTAATAAGCAAAATCCTGTAAACTATCTTTAAAGTCTTTGAAGTCGATGGACGTCTTGAATTTGCAGGATTGATACAAGCCGTTATTCATAGAATCTACCTGATTGAAAATACGGGCATAGAAAGCTGTACCAATCACAATCTTATTTAAAGGAACTCCTATGGAATCCAAATAACGCACGCCATGATCTGTAGATTCTAATTGTTTAGGTGTAGAGTAAAGCGGTGTATGATGTCCTGTGGTGACGCTGTATCCATTTGTTAAATCATAGCTCATCAGATTGACCCGATTCACCAGCGGCATGACTTCATTCCACTCAATAGACTTCTCTAAATACTCTGTATAACCACCTGCCGCAAAACTGATTTCATATTGATCTCCCAATGTTTTTCTTAACGTTTGCACCAATAAGGTGAAGTTGTGTTTGTCTTCCGGCACAAAACGATGCCCTGGGTAGCCTATGATAGCAGGGTATTCCCAATCCAGGTCTATGCCGTCGGTATGCGTTCTTACTAAAATCGCTTTGACAGATTGAGCAAATTCGTTGCGTCCTTTTTCTGTTGAGAAAACCTCAGAACAAGTTTCGCAACTGCCCCAACCACCTATAGAAAGTATGATTTTCAAAGAAGCATTCTCTCGTTTTTTTAGTTTAACCAATGAGGCAACAGTTAGAGAATCTTCTGGTTTATCGAAAACTATTTGATTGCCTTTTAAAAACAGAAAGCTGTAAATGATATGCGTCAATTGTTCCGTCGGATATTTTTTGAATGTACTGGAATCTCCTGCATAGTATGCGATGATGTCTATATTACCATCCGAAGCCGTATTTTCAGACTTGTCTTTTTCAGAGCAATGAGTTAAAAGAAGGAATACAACAAGACCGAATGAAAGAGAAGAGAGAATGCGTTTCATATTAAACTGTTTGTGATTTTTCAATGGATTGATTATGGAATTTGCTCAGGAGGATAAGCGCGGTGATGGCGCCTACAGTGGCATACAGCATATCCGATTGGGTATCCCAGGCATAGCCTTGTGTACCGAGAAAGGCACCTGAAGATTCTCCGGTGAGTTCGGCTACACCCCATTCCAGAAATTCATAAGACGCGCTAATGGCCATGCAAATAGAAACGGCGAAAATATTTAACCAGGCTTTGCTATTCACGATGCGGTCACGGATCAATACTTCGCGAGCAATGATGGCCGGTATAAATCCTTGTGCGAAGTGTCCGACTTTATCATAATTGTTTCTGGATTGATGAAAGGCTTCTTTGATCCAGTCAAATAATGGCACTTCAGCGTAAGTATAATGTCCACCTACCATCAGGATGATGGCGTGAATTAAAATCAATGTATACGTTAAGTTAGTGAGTTTGTAGCGCGGATAGATCATAAGTAAAATGGCAGCACCGATAAGCGCCGGTAAGACTTCCAAAAACCAAGTGAAATAATCGTGCGGGGCGACGCCTGACCAGGTCAGTGCTGCGCAGAAAATAAAAAGTAGAGCAATATGGTATTTCATGGAAGGTCTTATCTAACAAGATAATTACAATTTGTGAGAATTGAAATACTATGAACTTGTCTTGAATGTATACTGGATGTTCATACCAGCCTTTTACTTTTCTTTTGCTCTGCCAAAAGAAAAGTAACAAAAGAAAAGGCAGCCACCAAAAGCAATCTCCAAAAACATTGCGGATCCTTATAGGTTACGAAGTTAATTGATGAAAATGTCTTTAGAGATTCGCTCTTTTCCTGGACGCCCACCGCACCATGCTTCATTACTTACACTTCATGTTGATGGAATATCAACATGAAAAAATAAAGCAGGGAAACGCCCAATGCCTTTCCTTTAAAAAAAAATCCCAGCTACAGCAGTAATTGGGATTTCTATTTAATAAATAATCTATCGACTATAACAAATCTTCAAACGCACCAACCAAATGTTGCGCGATCATTTCTGCGTTGCGTCCTTCGATGTGGTGACGTTCTACGAAGTGTACCAATTCTCCGTCTTTGAAAATTGCAATCGCAGGAGAAGATGGAGGATAAGGTAAAGTATATTCTCTCGCACGTTGCGTGGCTTCTTTATCAACACCGGCGAAAACAGTACCTAATTTTTGTGGTTTTTTACCGGCCAGTTCCAATGCTTTTTTTACGCCTGGTCTAGCGCTACCTGCTGCGCAACCGCATACAGAGTTTATAACAACGATAGAAGTACCTTTTTCATTCATGAAGGCATCTACGTCAGAAGCAGTTTTTAATTCTTGGAAACCGATACTGCTCAAGTCTTGGCGCATCGGAGCTACC
>JACMQM010000197.1 GCA_014376985.1 Cytophagaceae bacterium
AATTTTCCGCTTGCCTTGTTTGTTGGGCATGATGGCACTGTGTTGTTGTGCCGGCGTCAATTGTCCGTATAAAGGATGAATGGCAAAATCACGCAGTTCTTTTTTGAGGATCTCTTCGCATTTTTTTATTTCACCTTGTCCTGGAAAAAATGCCAACACATCACCTTCTTTTTCTCTAACGGCTTTCAGTATGATTCGTGCCGTCATTTCAGGAAGAAGAAATTCATCTGTTTCACCTGTATAGACTACGTCAACCGGATACTGTTTGCCTTGGCTCTGCACCATGGGTGAATTCAGCAATTTGGTAAGCTGGGGCATATCCAAGGTGGCGGACATGACCATGATTCTAAGGTCTGGTCTCAGCACTTGTTGTGCTTCTCTGCACAAGGCCATCGCAACATCTGCGTGAATACTGCGTTCATGAAACTCATCAAAGATGACCATGCCTACGCCTTCCAGTGAATTGTCGCTATGAATCATTCTTGTTAGAATACCTTCCGTCACGACTTCGATTTGCGTTTGTTCACTGGTGCGGTTTTCGAAACGGATACGGTAACCTACAGTCTGTGCAATTTGCTCTCCCAATAAATCGGCCATGCGTGTTGCAACAGCTTTGGTTGCCAGCCTGCGAGGCTCAAGCATTATGATCTTTTTCCCGCCAAGCCATGGTTCATCCATCAATGCCAAAGGCAACAGGGTACTTTTACCTGCTCCCGGAGGTGCATTGACGATTAATGTATTTTGCTCGGAGAGGTATTTCTTTACGTCCGGAATAACTTCCGTAATAGGGAGATCTATAGAAAAGGGATTGAATGGCATGGCAGTAGTGAACAGTGAACTGTAAGCAGAAAACAGGATAATATGTTTCTGCGTGAAGTTACGAAATATTCGACAAATATGGAGGAGTGAAAAAATGACTCGTCTATATTTAATCTGAGATAAATACTTATCTTAGATTAAACAAAAATTTTCTAGCGATGAAAAAAATTAAAACATTCATTCTTGCAGCAGGTCTGGTATTTTTAACTCAAAGTGTATTTGCCACTACTCATACCATTTTGGTGGGTCAAGGAGGGGGAATTACTTTTTCTCCTAATACAATTACCACTGTTATTGTTGGTGATATCATCCATTGGTCATGGGTTTCAGGAAGTCATACTACAACGTCAGTTATTGTACCTTCTGGAGCGAATACATGGACAAGTAATATCACTTCATCGGTTACTTCTTTTGATTACACTGTAACTGCAGCTGGTAATTATGGTTATCAATGTAATCCTCATGGAGGAAGCGGAATGGTAGGAGGTTTTCAAGCCAGCACAGTTACAGATATTCAAAAAGGATTGATTTATAATTCGCTTGTTATATCTCCCAATCCAGCGACAGATGATATTCAGGTTGGTTTCAATTCTGATAAATCATTTCAGGCTACCATATTGATTTTTGATGCAACAGGTAATTTGAAGAAAGAAGACAAAGTAAGAGTAAAATCAGGAGACAATGTTATTTCTTACAACGTGTCTAAATTTGCAAAAGGAACTTATATCTTCAATCTATTGGATGGAGATGCTGCTTTGGTCGCTAAGAAGTTTATAAAAGAATAAAAAATAATTGTTAATTATTAGTGGTTAGTTGTTCTTCGGTTATTCAATCCGGATGAGTAACTAGCCATTTTTATTTTACAACGGACAATTAATATACCGCTAAGCTATCATCCACTTCCAAACTCCAGGCATGAATACCCCCCAACAAGTTACTGACTTTTACAAAGCCGTTTGCTTGTAAGAAATTTACAGCAGAGGCGCTGCGTATACCCAGGTGGCAGAGGATGATCATTTTTTTATCTTTGGGTAGATCATTTAGGTGTTGAGGTACCGTGCTTAGTGGCATCAGCAGAGAACCTTCAATGTGACAGATGTCGTATTCAAATGATTCTCTGACATCCAATAAAAGAAAGTCTGCTTTTTCATCCAGCAATGCTTTTAATTCCAAAACGGTAATGACTTCTTTTAAGGCAGGTGTTTCGCAAGAGAAATCATAATCACCTAATTCTTGTAAGTCGAAATTATCAGGATTAGCCTTGATGTCAAATATCTGTGTTTGCATCGTTAAGGCATCCAGTGTAAAAAGTTTACCAGATAAAGGATGGCCTATTCCTAAAATCAATTTCAAGACTTCATTAGCCTGCAAGGTACCGATGATACCCGGCAATACTCCCAAAACACCAATCTCATTGCAGGACGGCATTTCACCATTAGCAGGCGGTTCGGGATATAAACAGCGGTAGGTTGGACCTCTCTTTCCCTGTGCATCGGTGTAATTGAACACAGCGACTTGTCCGTCAAATTTGAAAATAGAACCAAAGACTAATGTTTTGTTCAATATGACACAGGCATCATTAACCAGGTAACGAGTAGAGAAGTTATCTGAACCGTCTACAATGATGTCGTATAGTTCAAAAATACTGAATACATTTTCTTTGGTAAGCGATTCGGAATAGGTGTAAAAGGTAACGAATGGATTATTGTTCGCCAAGTGTTCGTAAGCTGCTCTGGATTTGTATTTACCAATGTCATCGGTGGTATATAAAATCTGGCGCTGCAAATTGCTGACGTCTACTTTATCAAAATCTATGATGCCTATACGTCCAACGCCTGCAGCGGTCAGGTATTGTAACGCCGGACAACCAAGACCACCGGCACCGATAACAAGTACCGATGCGGCTTTGATTTTTTCCTGACCGGCCAATCCCACTTCTTGTAAAGAGATGTGACGGCTATAGCGAGAAAGTTCTTCTTTGGATAAGGAATGTGACATATGTTAAAAATCTGAGATCTGATTTAATTTACTATTTTATTTTAATCAGATTTCAGTTTTCTCAATCTCATGGTAGCTCATGTCCCAATCTTTCCAAACGACTTCGTAGCCTTTGCTTTTCAGCATAGATGCTACAGCAGCAGGAGAGCGTTCGTCTGAAATTTCAAATTGTTCTAACGCTTGTTCTTTGGAAGCATAACCTCCCGGATCAGTCTTGGAGCCTGCACTCAAAGAAGTGATTCCTAATTTGATGACATGGTCTCTGAATTTTATATCTTCTCTGGTAGACATCGACAATTCCACTTCTTCGTCAAATAGTCTGTAAGCACAGATTAATTGAACGAGTTCTCGATCGCTCATGTCTACCTTTGGTTCTATGTTACCTGCATGTGGGCGCAAGCGAGGAAAGGAAATAGAGTATTTCGT
>JACMQM010000023.1 GCA_014376985.1 Cytophagaceae bacterium
AGTGTTTTGCTCGGTAAGAAAAAACGATTCGGTTTCTTCACAGAAAACACATCCTTCGATTCTTCATAACTCAGGTTACGCCCTTCTTTGTAACGCAAGTTGGAATTAGTTTCTCTGTCTCCTATTACTTTATGTGCTTTATTAACTCTCACCGTACCATGATCTGTTGTAATAACTACCTGAATCCCTTTAGCAGCTAGCATTTTCAACATGTCCCTTAATGGAGAAAAGTTATACCAACTCGATGTCAGCGAACGGTAAGCTGATTCATCCGGAGCCAGTTCTTTCAACACATCCATATCAGAACGGGCATGCGACAACATGTCCACGAAGTTATAAACTACTGCATTAAAGGGATTTTGTTTGATCAAACCCACCACCTGATCCAACAAGTTTTTCCCTTGCTGCTGGTGGATGACCTTATTGTAAGAAAACTTAATGGGTCGTTTGTTGCGCTCTAAGAAGTTACGCAGCAATTCTTCCTCGTGTTGATTACGGCTGCCTTCATCCTGCTCCCAGATGGCTGGAAATCTTTTTTCTATTTCAGAAGGCATCATACCTGCAAACAATGAATTACGTGCGTACTCCGTTGTTGTAGGTAAAATGGAATAATAATGCGATTCTTCGTTCACATAAAAATCTTCTGTAATGAATGGCTCCAACATTTTCCATTGATCATAACGCAGGTTATCGATCAGGATAAAGAAAATTGGTTCTTTCTTATCGATCAAAGGCAATACTTTCGTTGCCAATAACTGATGCGACAATAAAGGTTTATCACTGCCGGCATCGTTCAACCAGCCTTCGTAATTTTTCTTGATAAATTGAGAAAACAATTGATTGGCTTCCGTCCACTGCGTTTCCAATACTTCACGCATTTCTCGTCCTTCTGTGCCTTGTATCTGCATGTCCCAATGCACCAACTTCTTGTATGTCTCTGCCCATTCCGCATGACTCAGGTTATCCGACAACTCCATGTTCAGCGTTCGGAATTCTTGCAAGTAGCCAGAGTTAGTCTTTTCTGTCATGATGCTTCTGTTTTGCAAAATTTTCTTCACAGAAAGTAATATCTGATTAGGATTGATCGGCTTGATCAAATAATCGGAAATCTTGGAACCAATGGCTTGTTCCATGATCGCTTCTTCCTCGCTCTTTGTGATCATCACAACAGGCAAAGTCGGACGGTAAGCTTTGATTTGTGTCAGCGTTTCCAAACCACTCATACCCGGCATGTTTTCATCCAGAAATACGGCATCAAAAAACTCTGACTTACATTTATCCAATGCATCTTTTCCACTCAATACCGGTACGATGTCTATTCCTTTCGCTTCTAAAAAAATGATGTGAGGTTTCAATAACTCAATCTCATCATCAGCCCATAAAATCTTGTACCTTTGCATATGTGTATAGTTCAAATTCGAAAAACAATCCTAACTTTATTACTAATTGTTTATTTGATCTAGCGAATAGTGCTTCTTAAAATTCAAATAACAAGTGCCAAATTACAAATAAGCTCCAATGACCAAAGCTTTGACTGTCTTTAATTGTTATTTGGGATTTGATATTTGGGATTTAGTGACCAAACAATTACTTCTTAAACAATATAAAGTACATCTTTAGTACGCATGAGCAAAAAAAAAATCATAAATGATCCGGTCTACGGATTTATAGAGATCAAGAATGATCTCATCTTCGATCTGATCGAACACCCCTATTTTCAACGACTACGCCGCATCAAGCAACTGGGCCTGACAGATCTTGTCTATCCCGGAGCCCTACATACACGCTTTCATCATGCTTTAGGCGCCATGCATCTTATGGACCAGGCGCTCTCCAGCATTTCAGCCAAAGGCATTGCCATATCCGACGAAGAAGCAGAAGCCGCTAAAATCGCGATCCTGCTGCACGATGTGGGACACAGTCCTTTTTCTCATGCCCTGGAACATTCCATCTTATTCCATGTCAAACACGAAAGCATTTCCGAACTCGTGATGGAAAAACTCAATCAGGAATTCGGAGGCAAACTTCGTATGGCGATTGAGATGTTTAGAAATACCTACTCCAGAAGATTCTTCCACCAGCTGATCTCAAGTCAGTTGGACATGGACCGTTTGGATTACCTCAACAGAGACTGCTTCTTTACCGGTGTGCATGAAGGCACCATCGGTGCAGAGCGTATTATTAAGATGTTGAATGTAGCCAACGACGAGTTGGTCATCGATCAAAAAGGCATCTACAGTGTGGAGAATTTTCTGACCGCTAGACGCCTGATGTACTGGCAGGTATACCTGCACAAAACGACCATCTGTGCAGAAAAAATGACGGTACAAATCATCGATCGCGTACGCCATTTACTAAAAAAGAAAGTAGTTGTTCCTTGTCCGGATTCATTGGCTTATTTCCTTAGTAAAAATCTCACCGTCAGTGATTTTTCTTCCAAAAAACAAGGTTTGACGCATTTCATGAACCTCGATGACCATGACATCTGGTACAGCATTAAGCAATGGATGAATCATCCGGATAAAGTATTGTCTCTCCTTTGCAAAATGCTCGTAACAAGGAAATTATTTAGCATACAATTGTCCAATACAGTCATCCCTAAAAAGGAGATGGAGAAAGCCAAAAAGGCAACAATGAAGCAATTAGATTTAAAAGAGTCTGATTTAAAGTATTTTATACTGTCCGGCACCGTGAGTAACGAAGCCTATATTCACAATAAGCATAAAGAAATCAAGATCCTGACCAAGGATAAAAAACTGGTTAATCTCGTTGAGGCATCAGATCTGCCCAACATCAAAGCACTGGGGAAAATTGTTAAAAAACATTATTTATGCTTCCCAAAAATTGTATCTTTGTAAGATTGTGTTCTTTAGAACAGGAAAATCACCTTTAAATTCAGGTCAAAAAATAGTTGAATGGAGTTTACAGTTGAACAAATAGCCCAATTAATAGGGGGACGCATACAAGGAGACGCGACTACGAAAATTAGCAAATTGGCAAAAATCCAAGAAGGTGATTTGAAGAGTCTGGCTTTTTTATCTAATCCAAAATACGAAAACTATATCTACACAACAGATGCAGGTGCAGTAATCGTAAAGAATGATTTCGTTGCGAAAAGTGAAATAAAGGCAACCTTGATTTTTGTAGAGGATCCTTATACTTGTTTCACTGCTCTTCTAGAACAATATCATAAAACAATGCTTTGGAGCCGCGCAGGTGTTGAAGAGCCTTGTTACATAGGCAAAAATTCCTCCATCGGTGAAAACCACTACAGAGCGGCGTTCTCTTACATCGGTAGTAATTGTACACTTGGTACTAATGTGAAGATTTTTCCAAATGTTTTTATTGGAGACAATGTAAGCATTGGAAATAATGTCATTATTTATGCCGGTGCAAAGATTTGTGCAGATACGATAATCGGTAATCACGTAACAATACAAGCCGGTGCTGTGATCGGAAGCGATGGTTTTGGTTTTGCACCACAAGCAGACGGTTCTTATAAAAGCATCCCTCAAGTTGGAAACGTGATTCTTGGAAACCATGTAGACATCGGCGCTAATACCGTTGTTGACCGTGCTACCATGGGTTCTACCATTATTGAAGACGGAGTAAAATTAGATAACCTGATTCAGGTGGCGCATAATGTTAAAATAGGACAAAATACAGTCATCGCTTCTCAAGCGGGGGTGTCTGGTTCTACTGAAATAGGCAAACAATGTATCATTGGTGGACAAGTTGGTTTCTCGGGACACATTAAAATTGCCGATCGTACGTCTATAGGAGCACAGGCAGGAATTATGTCTTCTGTAACAAAGGAAGGACAAAAAATGATCGGAAGTCCTGCTTTAGATGCCAGAAGTTATTTTAAATCATATACCATTTTCAGAAAACTACCGAAGGTGATGAAAACCATTGAAGAGTTGGAAGAAAAAATTATCAGTTTATCAAGCGAAGTTAAACAGAGGCGCTAGCGTACAGCATGTATACAAAACAACATACCATCAAGCAAGCAGTTACCATTTCAGGAGTTGGATTACATACTGGTACACTGGTGAACATGACATTCAAACCTGCTCCGATCAATCACGGGTTCAAATTTCAACGCATCGATTTAGAGGGCCAGCCCATCATTGAAGCAGATGTGGACCTGGTAGTAGATACCTCAAGAGGAACGACGCTTGAAAAACATGGGGCAAGAGTGAATACCGTTGAACATTGTTTAGCTGCTTTATTAGGTTTGCAAATCGACAACGTATTGATTGAACTAGATGCTCCTGAAATTCCAATCATGGACGGAAGTTCAAAACCATTCATTGATGTACTAGACACTGTTGGACTAGAAGAACAAAATGCGTTACGCAATTTCTTCGAAGTACCTCACGGTATTTTCTACACGGATTCAGAAAAGAACATCGAGCTGGCAGCCTTGCCACTGGACGATTACAGAGTGACCGTCATGGTGGATTATAATTCACCGGTATTGGGTAGCCAATACGCGACGCTTAACAACATCAGTCAGTTTACAAAAGAAATTGCTTCGTGCAGAACATTTTGTTTCCTACACGAATTGGAAATGCTTTTCAAAGCCAACCTGATCAAAGGTGGTGATTTGAACAATGCGATTGTTATTGTAGACCGTGTAGTAAAAGACGATGAGTTGGATTACTTAGCCGGCTTGTTCAACAAAAAGAAAATAGAAGTTAAAAAAGAAGGTATACTCAATAACCTGGAGCTACGTTATCCTAATGAACCGGCACGTCACAAACTGTTGGATGTAGTAGGAGATTTAGCTTTAGTAGGAAGACCAATCAAAGCACAAATATTAGCAGCGAGACCTGGTCACGCATCAAACGTAGCCTTCGCTAAGAAGTTGAAACGTGTGATGTTGGATGCTTCTAAAAATCAAATGCCGAAGTATGATCCAAGTTTGCCTCCGGTAATGGATGCAACAAAAATCTACAAAGCATTGCCACATGCCTACCCTTTCAGACTGGTAGATAAAATCATTCACCTGGATGAGAATACTGTAGTCGGTGTAAAGAACGTTACCATCAACGAACCGTTTTTCCAAGGTCACTTCCCTGGAAATCCTGTCATGCCGGGTGTTTTGCAAATTGAAGCCATGGCACAAAGCGGTGGTGTATTGGCCATGAATACAGTGCCTGATCCGGAAAACTATTGGACCTACTTCCTGAGCATCGACAATGCGAAGTTCCGCAAGATGGTCGTACCGGGAGATACACTGATCTTCAAATGCGAAATCAAAGAACCGATCAAAAGAGGAATTATAAAAATGTACGGACAAGCGTTCGTAGCAGGTCATTTGGTATGCGAAGCAAATCTTACAGCCAGTATTGTTAAAAAAGATAAATCTTGCTAGAAAATAATTTGACAATGAATCAACCTTTAGCATATATCCACCCGCAGGCAAAAATTGCCGAGAATGTTGTCATTGAACCATTCGCTATGATCCATAAAAATGTAGAGATCGGCGAAGGAACATGGATCGGTTCACACGTAACGATCATGGAAGGTGCACGCATCGGTAAAAATTGCAAGATTTTTCCAGGTGCTGTTATTTCAGGCGTTCCTCAAGACCTTAAATTTAAAGGAGAAGAAACGACTGCTGTCATCGGAGACAATACCGTCATCAGAGAATATGTAACCGTTAGCCGCGGTACAACAGATAGACACACTACAGTAGTGGGTAAAAATTGTTTGATCATGGCTTACGTACACATCGCACACGACTGTGTGATCGGAGACAATGTTATCTTAGTAAATGCCGTACAATTGGCAGGACACGTACAAGTAGAAGATTTCGCTATCGTAGGTGGAGCAAGTGTGGTGCATCAGTTTGTAAGAATTGGTTCTCACGTCATCATTGCCGGTGGTTCATTGATCGGTAAAGATGTCCCTCCATTCTCTAAAGCTGCACGTGATCCGCTTCGTTATTGTGGCATCAACTCTATTGGTTTAAGACGAAGAGGATTTACCAACGATCAGATCAATTCTATTCAAGATATTTATAGAGTACTCTACATCAAAGGGCACAATACTTCCAAAGCCGTAGAGATTTTAGAAATAGATTTCCCTCCATCTAAAGAACGTGACGAAATTCTTAATTTCATTCGTAGCTCCGATCGAGGCATCATGAAAGGAAGCGGTGTCTAACGACAACCGTACTTTTATGCAAGCCGGCCTTGTGCTCTCTAATTTAAGTAAGACCTATAACCGGGAATTACTTTTCAAGCAACTGAATGCAGAGTTTACTCCTCGCTCTGCCACTGCTATCACTGGCCGCAATGGATCTGGCAAATCTACCCTTTTGAAAATCATTGCAGGATTGCAATTGCCTAGTGAAGGCACGACGGAGTTAAAGATCAACGACAAAACCGTTTCTACCGAACAACATTACCAATACCTTTCCTTTGCCGCTCCTTACATTGAGCTCATCGAAGAATATACGTTACAGGAGATGCTTACTTTTTACTTCAAGCTAAAACCTCTCTCTCCTGCTCTCAGCCTAGATCAATTGCCCGAATTACTATTACTGCCTAAAGCAAAACACAAAGAGATCCGCTCTTTCTCATCCGGCATGAAACAACGTTTGAAAGTTGGCCTGGCTTTCTTTACTGAAGCTCCTTTGTTACTGTTGGATGAACCGACTTCTCATTTGGATGAGGAAGGAAAAAAATGGTTTCAGAAAAATTTACAATTGGTGCAAGATCAACGTACGATCATCATTGCTTCTAATGAGGAAGAGGAGATTGAAAGTTGTACGAAGCGAATTCATATCTCGGATTATAGTAGATAGTCGTTTAGATCGGTGTCAGGTTTTCAAACCTGACACTGCCGGACAATAGCACACAGCCTCCGTTATGGCCAACCGCCTGCCCCTAATCTCCTGAAGGGGACTTTGCATTTTATTATAATAATCATTTCATTCTACTAGGATGTTATCCCTAACGGGATAAGTTGCGCATACAAAGGTCCCGGCCTTGCACCTATAAAAAAGAAGTCCGTTGCATCATGCAACGGACTTCTTTTTTATAGGTGCATTTTCTAACGTCTAACGACTATTTATCAAACGAGGATATCATCGACAGCTCTATCGCTTCGTCTAAATGTCTAGGATCGTCTAATAATGATTTGTTGCGGATGAGGTCTTCGCGGTGGAGGACTTTAAGGGAGAGTTTGCCGAATTTAACATTCAGGGCTCTTTCATATACTTCTGGGAAATGTAATCCCGGGGTTTTGCTGATGATGTCTATGCAACCGTCCTGAACGGGAATGCTCAGGTAAAAATCTTCGGATTTCTTTACTGCTCTGTCTTTGCTTGTCCAACCCAATTCGTGAAGGGTTTCAAATAACAACATCATGTCGTCTGGATTGTCGGACACCAGTAGATCTACTTCACTGAGTTCCGTTCGCAGTCCATGGTATTTGCAAGCAATGTTACCAAT
>JACMQM010000003.1 GCA_014376985.1 Cytophagaceae bacterium
AAACAAATCATGGTAAATGTCTTGCAAAAAGGTGTACCCGAAGGCATCGCTTTAAATGTGAATTTCCCTGCGTACTCCAAGCAGCATCCGATTAAAGGCATTAAGATTTGTCGTCAGGCTTTGTCCAAATGGCAGGAAGTATTTGAAGAAAGAAAAGATCCGCACGGCAGACGTTATTTCTGGATGAGTGGTCAGTTTGAAAACGAAGACAAAGGCGAAGACACGGATGAAGTGGCTTTGGCTAATCATTATATTTCTATTGTTCCTTGTTCGTATGACATGACGGCGCACCATAGCATCAGTCGGTTGAATAAGGATTTTATGAATAGCGGTCAGTAGTCAGTTGACAGTGGTTAATGTTTTTGTAATATACTTTTTTTGACTGGGTGTCAGGTCTTTCGACCTGACACTGATGGTATAACAAAAGCAGTATTCATTTTTTATAATTAATATTTTTTACCTAATACATTTTTACCTAATACATTTTTTATGGGTTTAAGAAATAGATTTTTATACAGTCATCATTCTTGTTTTTTTGTTACAACCACTTGTATGAATTGGCTTCCACTCATAGCTATTAGCAATAGCTATCAATTACTATTAGATAGTTTATTGTTCTCATCAAACAAGTATGAGAATGCTATATTAGGCTATGTAATTATGCCTAATCACATTCATCTTATTTTATATTTCAAAAAGAAAAACTTATTGTCTTCCTTCATGAGAGATTTTAAGAAATATACTTCTGTAAAGATTCGCCAAAAGTTAGAGCAAGTCGGCTATGATCTTAATAAGTTAAGAACAGAATCTGGAGGTTTCAAAATCTGGCAAGATCGTTTTGATGAATTGTACATAAGAGATCGTAAGCACTTAGAAGAGAAGCTCGATTATATTCATACCAATCCATTACAAGAACATTGGTGTTTAGCTAAAAGACCGGAAGAATACTCCTATTCCAGTGCATTCTATTATTTAAAGGATACAACGCATGATGCAATAGTAAGTCATTATTTCGAGTTCTGTTAATAGATAGTTTCCTTAACCTCCGTATCAGGTCGAAAGATCTGACACTCAATCAAGCTCGATTATATTCATACCAATTCATTACAAGGACATTGGTGTTTAGATAAAAGACCGGAAGAATACTCCAATTCCAGTGCATTTTATTATTTAAAGGATACAATGCATGATGCAGTAGTAAGTCATTATTTGAGTTCTGTTAGTAGATAGTTTGGCTGAACCTCCGTGTCAGGTCGAAAGACCTGACACCCCAATCAGAAAAACCCCGCACGAAGGGAAACGCCCAGACAGGCACCTCTGAATTTACATTAACTGTAAAATTCCCCATAAATAGCATGTTTAAATCGTAACTATCTAAATATCATTAAGTTAATTTACTGCTAAATAATTTAGTTTACTAAACAATTTAGCTAAATTGATCCATGGATCGGATCAATCAAAAACTTACAGTTTTAGCCAACGCCGCTAAATACGATGTATCCTGCTCGTCCAGCGGGAGCAAAAGAAAGAATCAAGACAAAGGTTTAGGGAATGCTGAAGGCATGGGCATATGTCACAGTTATACCGAAGACGGTCGCTGTGTGTCTTTACTTAAAATTCTATTGACCAATCACTGCATTTTTGATTGTGCGTATTGCATCAGTCGTAGAAGCAATGATATTCAACGCGCTGCTTTTACGGTGCAGGAAGTCGTTGATCTTACCATCAATTTTTACCGGCGCAATTACATTGAAGGACTTTTCCTTAGTTCTGGTATTTTTAAAAATGCGGATTATACCATGGAGCGTTTGGTGCGCATTGCGAAGGATCTTCGTGAGATTCATCACTTTCATGGTTACATTCATTTGAAAGCCATACCAGGTGCTAGCGCTGAGCTGTTGACAGAAGCGGGTAAGTACGCCGATCGATTGAGCGTCAATATAGAACTACCTTCGGAAGAAAGTTTGAAACGCATTGCACCGGAAAAAAACTACGAAGAGATTTATACGCCGATGAATTTCATCCGTGAAGAAAAACAGCGCTACACTGATGAACGGAAATCTATCAAGTCGACACCGTTGTTTGTTCCTGCAGGTCAGAGTACACAACTCATTATAGGAGCTTCGCCTGAGAACGATGTGCAAATTCTAAACCTGGCAGATAGCTTATACAAGGAACAACAACTCAAGCGCGTCTACTATTCAGCATACATTCCAATTCCTACTGATAGTCGCATGCCCAATCTGGCGCTGCCTCCGACCTTGCGCGAGAATCGTATTTACCAGGCAGATTGGTTGCTTCGCTTTTATAAGTTTTCTGTTCATGACATTGTCAATGACTTACATCCCAATCTGGATTATGACATTGATCCCAAATTGAGTTATGCTTTGCGCAATCGTCATGTGTTTCCTGTGAACATCAACACCGCAGAGTATGAAATGATTTTGCGTGTGCCAGGCATCGGTGTTAAATCCGCACAGATGATTGTCACGTCCCGCCGATTTGGAAATGTGCATTTCGATCATTTGAAAAAGATGGGTATCGTCACCAAGCGTGCGCAATATTTCATAACGTGTCCCGGCGCGCCGGCTGCGAGCATAGACAGGCATTCTTCGCAGGTAAGACAATTGATTCAAAGCCCTGAACTGAGAAAGAAAAATTCACAGTTAATTTTATTTGCTTAGCCATGATTACTTATGTATACGACGGTTCGTTCGAGGGCTATTTGACAACGGTCTTTGAAATTTATAATAGAAAGAAAAATCCGGACGGTATTTTTACGACCAGTACGTATATGCCTTTTCTGATGGAAGAGAAGTATGAAGTCTCAACTAACATAGAACGGGCTCAAAGAGTATTGGCAGGTATTGAAAGTAAAGGTTCAAAAGACATTGCCGCGAAGATTTACAATGTATACCTCTCGGAACATCCGGCCATGGAAATGTTATTGTTTCAATACATCAAATTAATTTTACAAAAAGGCTCAGCGATAGAACATGATTATCGTCAACCGGAGATATTAAAAGTAAAGGAGATCAATAAACAAATTCACCGTGAAGTACACCGCATGCATGCCTTTGTGAGGTTTCAGAAAACAACAGACAATTTGTATTATGCGACGGTTACACCTGATTTTAATGTGCTGCCTTTGATCGGTGAGCATTTTGAAAAAAGATACAGCGACCAGCACTTTATGATTTATGACAGCAAACGCAACTATGGTTTGTATTATGATCAACAACAAACGATGATGGTAGAGTGTGGGGCAGAGCAGCTGGAAAGGCAATCAGAGTTTGTTGCAGAAGAGAAAGTATACGAAGCTTTATGGAAAAATTATTTTCAATCGGTCAATATTATAGAACGCAAAAATGTGAAATTACATTTGCGCCATATGCCAAAACGCTATTGGAAACACTTGACGGAGAAGAAATAGTTTTAAATCGCATGCGTGAGGGATAGGAGCGAAAAGCCCACAGCGAGCCACCATGTTAAATTAAGTACAGTAGAGAACCGATCGAGGACTTTTAGCGGATAGCCCGACCCAAAGGGACACGCCCCATAACATTAGACCTTGTGGCTTCTAATATTTAAAAACAATGAACAAATAAAAACTAACAAAATGGCTAAAAGACTATAGCTTGTTAATTGCCAAATAAATTGAGAAAGGTGATAAGTATTGTTGGATTTAAAATACCCCCAATTTAGAAAAATATTAATTATGCAGGCAATGAATACAATACACCAATAACAAGTTGTCTAATCAACGACTTCGATGAAGACAAGTTAAATGTTGTTCTAAATAAAAGAAAGAATATTAAACTTCCAATAAGAATGATATACACCATGCATAATTATTTTTTGACTTCTTTGAAAATCGTTGCCGTACTATTCAATTTCGAAGGCACAGGCAATTCCAGTTTAAAAGCTTTGTTTAACTTTTCAATAAAGTAAGTAGCAAGTAATGGAGATTCCTTTTCGATGTTTTGATGAACGAAAAAATAAACATCCTGTAATCCCATTTTCTTCCATGCTTTAAGGCGCTCAATCCATTCATCCAAACGGCTATAATCACTTTCATGGTTGGCGCCTACGAAGCGTATAAAGGCTACAGGCGACGTCAATCTCATGTGCATAATATCTCTTCTACCGGCGGTATCGACTATGATATTTGTTTTACCATGATCTTCCAACAGTTGATAAGCGGCTGTCGCAACTTTCTTATCTTCAAACCATTCAGCATTTCTTAATTCAATAGCTAATGGAACAGCTTTCGGAAATTCTTTTACGAATTTCTCAAGGCGATCCATATCCTTTGGTTTGAAGTTGTCGTGCATCTGTAGAAATGTCATACCAAGTTTGTCTTCAAACAAAACTATCGCATCACAAAATTCTTCTACGGGCTTCTTTACTTCAATTAATCGCTTGAAATGGCTGACAGTATTCGGAATCTTTGGGAAGAATTTAAAATTTTTTGGTGTTTTAGTTGCCCATGTTTTTACCTGTTCCTTGGTAGGCGAGCTATAAAAAGTAGCATTCAATTCTATACTGTTGAATTGAGTAGAGTAGTAGGCTAACTCATCTTTAGTGCCTTTTGGATAAAAGTTTTTAAGATCAGTTTTGTTCCACTTGGCACAACCCACATAGATTTTGAAATGATCTTTGTCTTTGTATTTGGCCAGTACCATTGCTGTATCCTTGTGATCTGCAGGTAAAGTGAAATCGATTTTTTCAGGGGCATCTACTTTTCCAAACTGCATACCGGAGAGGGTTGATTACACATGTAATTCTTCCAAATCGTAATCAGCGCCTTTTCCAAATTGTATCAAATCATTTAATTGATATTCTTCCAGACTCGATAAATCTTTGAGTCTGAAGTCATTTTCATTCAATGCTTCCACTACAATAAATTCAAATCGCTCTCCATGATTTAATAAATAATATTTTTTTCCTACGCGGAGAACGTCAATTGAAATAGGCATGATTAAAACTCAAATGGTTGTGTTAAATATACAGTTTTTTTATTTACAGCAGATTATTTGTAAAGTTTATTACCGTAGCGAGTATTAAAGTATTCTTCGTAATCACCAATGGTGTTGGTATTTTTATGAGAAGAGGTTTTTCTATTTTCTTGTTTTCCTTTTTTTTCATCACGTCTAGATCCCATTTTCTCGAAGCCCCCGGTCATTGTGTCAAAGTTTTTCATGTAGTTGATGGTTTGATTTGAAAGTGTTATTTATTGGAAGTGTTACCTGGTTTAGTTTGTTGATTCTTTTTAGAATCTGGTTTCTCCATAGGATATTGAATTTGAGGAGGAACTGGTGTATGAATTTTGGCGGTGTCAGTTGATGTTGTTTTGGGATTGCCTTTAGTCGTTTTCATAACATCTTTTGTTTAGATAAACGTAACGCTTGCAAATTCATGCCATTTATAAAAGTATTTGAATGGGTCAGTTAGACCTGCTTAAATAGCTAATGAATGTAATTACTGAGAAAATTATACGCAAATGAGTATAGGATTCTACAATAGATATTCTTTAGATTAAAAATCCGACAATTATAAAAACGCTTAAGAGTCTATGGAAAAACATATGGGCGTTCCCTTTGAGCCGGGCTTTCGACACTCTCCGCCTTTTCGGCGGATCAAACAATGGCTCAATCTCTAATGCGAACAGGTATTTTAGATATAAAAGCTTCTTTTGGGTGTCAGGTCTTTTGACCTGACACTGATGGTTAATGTCCAGCAGTAAAAAATGTTTGATAGATGGTAACTTTAATGTACGTCCTGTACAAGGCATGTGCGGTCAAAAGACCTGACATGCAAAGGCTATTATTTCGGTAAAGAATTATGAATACCAAACTGGATCTCTGCATTACTCAGGTCATTGGCTAATACCACATAACCTTTTGGTGTTTTCCAATAGGAGGTAGTAGAAGTATAATTGTCTTCTTCTATTTTAGGCGTTTGTGCTTCGCCGTATTTATCGTTGTAGAATGCTTTGATCTCGTTGTATTTTTTTTCTGCTTCCTTTATGTCCATGATCGGAACAGAAACATCGTAGCTATACAAAGAGTCGTTTTTAAAATGAAATACACATTTGGCTTTTTGTCCAAACAGATCAGTTTCAGACATGCCTTCTACAAAACCTTTATCAGCCAACTCTGCACTGCGGTTCTCTGCGCGCACCCCTTTGAAATCAGGAAGCATTTTTTCAATCGTTTTATAGCTGGAGCCCATGTTTAGTTTCTCCGGCATGGATAGTACTTTTTCATCGGCCGCGCTAAAATTCCATTTCTTAACCGATCCGGTAGATTGATTCAAACTGTCTTTGTTGATGGTATCAGGTCTCACTAAAAGAGAAGAATCAATCGGTGGGTTCTCCGATCCATCCTCAATTTCATTGTCACAAGATGACAGCGCAATAATAGAAAGACTAAGCAGCAGAAAATAAGAATACCATTTCATAATAAAGGATCTACGTCTATCGTAATGTATATGTTTCTATACTCTTTGGAACTTGTGATGTCCTTTGCCTTTAAAGAGATAATCTGCTTATTTAAAGGGACCTCCCGGTTGTTCCTTTCCAATTTAATTAAAATATCCTGTATATAATAATTCCTTATTCGATCTATGGCAGGGGCTTCCGGACCTAATATGGTGGCATCTTTCAAATGTTGTCGCAATTCTCCCGCCAAGAGTTTTGACGCTTTGAGTGTCAGTAATTTATCCTGTCCTTTAACAACCAGCTTAATTAAGCGGCTAAAAGGCGGATAATGCATCATCTGGCGGTCATGCAACTCTTCGTTAGCAAAGCCGTTGTAATCATTGGTGTTTGTCCATTTAAACAATGGATGTTTAACATCGTATGTTTGAATCAATACTTTTCCCTGCTGGCTTTTTCTACCAGCTCTGCCGCTCACCTGCACCAGTGTTTGAAAGCTTCGTTCTACCGAACGGAAATCAGGGAAATTCCACATGCGGTCGGCATGGTAGATGCCTACTAACTCTACATCTTCGAAATCCAATCCTTTGGTCACCATTTGTGTGCCGACCATGATACCTGCTTCTTTATTTTGGAAGGCGGTGATGATGCGCTGAAAACCATTCTTGCTTCTCGTAGTATCCTGATCCATACGGATGACGTTGGTTTCAGGAAAGAGTTGCTTTAGATCCTCTTCTATTTTTTCTGTGCCCGTGCCTTGTGTACTCAAGTGTGTACTTCCGCAAACTTTACAACCTGGAGGAATGCTTTCCGAATAACCGCAGTAGTGGCATCGCAGTTCGTGTTTATACGCGTGTACCGTCAAACTTACTGCGCAATGCGGGCACTGCGATACATGCGCACAATCCTGACATTCCAATACCGGCGCGTAACCTCTTCTATTCTGGAAGATGATCACTTGCTTATTTGCTTTGAGCGTTTCTTGTATTTCTTTAATGAGTACAGAAGAAAAACCCAATTGTTCGGTTTTAAATTTTTTCTCCCTCTTCATGTCTATGACTGTTACAGCAGGTAAAGTTGCATCGCCATACCTTTCAGTCAATTCTACCCAACCGTATTTGCCAAGATGTGCATTGTAATACGAATCGAGAGATGGGGTAGCGGATCCCAATACAGTAAAGGCATTGTACATAGAAGCCAGGTACAATGCCGAATCGCGGGCATTATAGCGTGGTGCAGGATCTTGTTGTTTATAAGACGATTCATGTTCCTCGTCTACGATAATCAAACCTAAATCCGTAAAAGGTAAAAAGATTGAAGAACGTACACCGACAATGAATTTTGTTTTTTCATTTAGGATGTTATTCCAGATTTCTACCCGCTCGTTATCAGAAAATTTGGAATGATAGATTCCCATTTCTTTTCCAAAGAACTTCGCGAGCCTGTTCATTAACTGCGTAGTCAAGGCGATCTCAGGCACCAGCAACAAAGCTTGTCGGCCTTGTTCTAATTCTTTTTTGATGAGATTGATGTAGATTTCTGTTTTTCCGCTGCCTGTTACACCTTGCAATAAAACAGTTTTCTTTTCTTCCTTTAAGGTGAAAATTTTATCGAGTGCCTTTTGCTGGGGATCAGAAAGATCTGGTGCTTCAGCGTGGGTAAAATCGAAATTTAATCGATCGGTTACAAAATTATACTCTTCCATCAATCCTTGTTTGATAAGGGTTTTCAGGGAAGACTCGGAAATGCTTTCTCCTAATAATGTTTTTTTATCTATGCCAATCGCATTGAGTTCAGGCTTGTTCAATACAGGCACTAATCGCAGAAAAGCGAGAAGGACTTCCAATTGCTTGGGTGTTTTTTCTAGTTTTTCAAACCAAGCCTGTAACTGATTTTCGACAATGACCGTGCTGATCAGGCGAACTCTCTTTTCTGTTTTATGTTTGTATTTTTCTTTGACTTGTTCGTACAGTATAATGGCTTTCTTTTCCAGCAATGATTTGACTACCGGATGAGCGCTGCTTCTCTTCAATACTTTTGCTGCTTCTTCAAAAGAGATGGTATTGTCTTTTAATACGGTAGCCAATACCATTTCCTGTGCGCTCAACGATTCGAAATCTTCAAATTCAGGATGAAGTTCTAAAAAGGATTCACTGTTTAATTTTAAACCGGAAGGTAATGCGGCTTGCAATACTTCGCCTTCGCTACAGCTATAGTATTGAGCTACCCATTCAAAAAAGCGAAGCTGCCTGCTGGTAATGGAAGGGAAAAGGTCCAGTACATCAAGAATTTCTTTGGGTTCGTAATGAGAAGGAGCCTGTTCGTGTGTATGCTTGACGACGCCGGTAATGAGTTTTCTTTTTCCAAAAGGCACAAGTACTCTTACTCCTTCAATGACCTGGTCTTGCAGGAATAAAGGAATCTGATAAGTAAATGTTCCGGGTAAGGGAAGAGGTAAAAGAATTTCGGCGAACAAATGTATAATGATGAATAGAGATTAAAATTTGATGTTTAGATAAATGAATGTTTGCGTTAGGGATTGAGCCATTGTTTGAGCTCTTCCCGCTTTTTCAGCGGGAAAGCGAGTGGCGAAAGCCCGGCCCGAAGGGAAACGCCCTTACTGTTTTTTTTATTTATTTAAAAAGATCAGAGTTTAATGTTATTTCTTTATTGTTATGTTTAAGGAAATCCTGTAAGATATTTATTATAATCATAAAGATGATATTTTGATAAATATTATGGCGTTCCCTTCGGGCCAGGCTTTCGCCACTCGCTTTTTTCTTTGAATCCATTTTTCCAAGAAGGATTCAATTATGAAATCAAAGAAAAAGAGCTCAGACAATGGCTCAATCCCTAACGCATTCACTCAAGTGTATACGGTAGAACTATAGTCTTATTGGGTAATGACCTGCACATTAGGCAGCATTTTTTTAGCTTCTTCAACCACCGCTTTACTCCATTCCGGATGATCTCTCAAATCCAAAATTTTTAAATTGGATAATTGTTTTAATATGGCAGGAACCTTCGCCATATAGCGTGTTCCGGTAAGATTCAGGTAGGTTAGATTTTTCAAGTTGGCAAACTCTGGCGGTAAAGTCCTGAATTTATTAAATGATAAATCAAGGCACTGCAAGTTTTTTAACTGCGTTACTTCCAAAGGAAGAGTAGTCATCTTCTGCATAGAAAGATCCAGCTTTTGAATCGTTTCTTTTTGTTGCAAGGCTTCGCTCAAACTGGAAACTGTTTCTGATGATGTACAAACATCTGAAAACTCTTGTGCTGCAGCTACCGTGAAAGACAAAAACAAAATGAAGAGGGCGAACACAGAAATGAGTGTGTTATTTTTTTTCATAGTGACTCTGAATAAGGGTTAAAGCTTCGTTTACCGAAGCAACAGGACGCAGACAGGCGGCATTGTTGCAGATATAAATATACGTTTTTTCATCCTGAGTTGTACGATCAACTAATAAGGGGATTTGGTTATCCACTGATTTAGAGCCTGTAACTATTTTAAAAGGCAGGTAGGAGCGGTTCAGTTGTGCCACGAACTCAGGCGCTTCAGGTCCAACGACTACGACTTCCAGAAAAGGTTCTTTGATCCATAAAGCAAGTGTAGCCCAATTGGTAAGGTAACTGCTTTCAGTTTTGATCAGGTGACTGATGCGCTGGCACATGGACGTCGAAGCTTGTATCCACTCTTCGTAAAGGTAGAAATGACCAAGTTGAAACAAACATTTTGCAATACCTGAATTGGAAGACGGAATGACGTTGTCAAAAATCTCTTTCTTGCGTGCAATCAAATCTGTTGATGCCGCAGAAGAATAAAAGAAGTATCCTTCTGCCTCATCGTAGAATTCGCTGAGTACAGTATTCATCAGGTCTTTGGCTAAATGCAGCCAATGCGCTTCCAGCGTGGCTTCATGCAAGGCAATGAATCCATCTATTACATAAGCGTAATCATCCAAAAAGCCCGGACTTTTCTTTCCTCCTTTTTTATACGAGTGCGAAAGATGAGCACTGTCTAGCAAATGCTTTTCAATGAAGTGTGCATTATTGAGAGCGAGCTGCAAGGCTTTGCCACTTCCGGACGCTTTATACCAGTCGATCAAACCTTTTAACATTAAACCATTCCAAGAAGCAATTTGCTTATCATCCAGGAATGGCCTTGGACGTTGGCTTCGTAGGGATAAGAGTTTGGCATAGATTTCTGTTCTTCTTTTGTAAAAGTAAGCTGGCTCAAGTTTACAGTCTTTGATAAATCCTTCATCAAAACGTTGACGGAACAAAATATTATGCCCTTCCCAGTTTCCTTCTTCTTGTATAGAAAAATATTCCAGCCATATATCTGCTTCAGGAGAAAATACCGGAATGAGTTCCTCTAATGTCCATACATAGAACTTACCTTCTTCTCCTTCAGAATCCGCATCCAGAGCCGAGTAGAAGCCGCCTTCATCAGCTGTCATTTCTCTAGACAACCATTCAACCGTTTGATCGGCAACTTCTTTGAAGTTACGATCCTGTGTCAGTTGATAGCCATGACTGTATAAACTTAAGAGCTGACCATTGTCATACAACATTTTTTCAAAATGCGGCGCCAGCCATTCTCCATCGGTAGAGTAGCGCGCAAATCCTCCTCCTGCCTGATCGTAAAGACCACCCATGGCGATGCGATTCAGCGTCAGGACTGTCTGATCTAAGGCGGATTGTTTACCTGTTGCATAATGATAACCCAATAAAAACTGCCATATAGAAGGCATAGGAAATTTAGGTACTTTATCTAATCCTCCCCATACCGTATCAAACTGACGATCCAATCGCATGTAGGCTTCTTCTATGATGCTGTCATCAATAGGCTTCGGTGAATGGAGGCCGTACTTCTGAATTTCGGAAGCTTGTAAGGTAGTGGCAAAACCAGCGGCAGATTTTTCTAAGTCTTCACGGTGTTCTTTGAAGGCATTGGATACCTGACCCAGGATGTGTATCCAATGGTCTTTAGGGAAATAGGTTCCTCCGTAAAACGGTTTTTTATCGGGTGTCAGGAACACATTCAAAGGCCAGCCGCCTCTGATGTTCATGGCTTGCACGGCATCCATATAAATCTGATCAAGGTCAGGTCGTTCTTCACGATCCACTTTGATGCAGATGAAATGTTTGTTCATCGACTCAGCTACTTCTGTATCTTCAAAGGATTGTTTTTCCATCACATGACACCAATGACAGGAGGAGTAGCCGATGCTGATGATGATGGGTTTGTCCTCGTTGATGGCCAGTTGTAACGTTTCATCGTTCCATGGTTTCCAGTCTACCGGGTTATAAGCATGTTGCTGCAGGTAGGGACTGCTTTCATGGATCAATGCATTAGAAGGGTGACTCATGTTATGCATGACGTTGAATGGTTTGTTTTAGTTCCTCGATTTCTTTGGTCACATCTATTTTATGATGGATATGTTCTAAGTCTTGCAAGGTCTGTTCCATGAATTTTTTATAGGCTTTTCCCTTTTCATAAAAAGGTTTATGCAGCAGGTTTTGTCTGATTTGCATCCATTGATGCACGACCTGATCGGTATGTTTGTCAAAAAAGGTATGACGAAATTTTTCCCAGATGTAGTTCACGGCTTGCTCATTAGGGTGCACGAGGTCTTTGCTGTAGAAACGGTAATCTCGTAAATCGTCCAATATAATTTCGTAGGATGGGAAATAATGCAATTGGGGGAAAGCACTATTTAATTGATGACAAAGAAGTCGCAAGGACGACTTACTGATTTGATTTTCTTCCAATCCATCTTTCGTATGACGCACAGGACTAAGGGTAAGGATGACCTGGCAATGGGGAAAGTTCTCAAATAGTAGGTTCAATGCTTCTTTAAAAACATGGAGTTGTTCCTCTAACGAGGATAATTCTTTTTGAAAGAGTGTATAGCTTTGTTTGTGGCAATTGGCAACGATACAGTTTTCGCTCAACAGACGATATACCCAAGCTGTGCCCAGCGTAATGACGAATACTGAATTCGGTTGACTCAGTTGGTCACTTGCCTGTTGAAATTTCTGATCAATGGTTTCTTTCAATTCTTTTTCGCTGTAGCCATAAATCGAAGAATGAAAACGGTAATCCAGCCATACATCACCGGCAAGAATAGGCAACGGTTTCCTTTCAGTTGTTCGACAAATGCCTTGAATAATTTTGGCGATAGAAATCGGATTAAACATTGTGCCAAATGGATTGTTCAATACATTGAATTTGCTGGCTTCTAATAATTGCCCTATTTCTTCTGAGAAACATGAACCTATTGTTAAGAAAGGGGTTCTATGATGAAATTGAAGTAACGATTTATTAACAGAAAGCTCAGTACGGAAATGCATGTCCTTTTATTTTATTTTAAGTTACTAATGATTTAAAAATATATCATGCGTTCCACGATTCTTTTTGTATTTTGTAGGGCATAGAAGCCCTTTTTACGCATTCTTATTGATTTACTATGAAATCGAAGCAGTTTATTTACACTTACTTTAAATCAGAACAAATAGAAAGTTTGTTGCTTTTGGCTATTGGTTTGATCACCATGACGGAGGCCTTGTACTTTTTATGGGGTAATAATTTTAGTTTATTTTACAAAGGCCTTGCTTGGCCATTGCTCTGGGTTGGCATTGTAGAAGTGGCATTTGGTGCCAGTATCTATTTTAGAAGTGTAGTAGATGTGCGCAAAGTAGAAGGATATTTCAATGAGGCGTCGCATAAGCTCCAGTCAGAAGAGCTTCCAAGAATGAAGAAATTAATGAAAAATTATGTCATCTACCGCTGGTTTGAAGCCGGCTTAGCTGTGATAGGAGTAGTGTTGATCATATTCATGAATCATACCTCAGATTATTGGATGGGCATTGGTACTGGCTTGTGGTTTCAAGCAGGTATTATGTTGGTCTCAGAATTTTTTGCAGAGCACAGGGGAGCAGCCTACATCAAGGGATTGGAAGAAATTAAAGAATAGCATTACATCGTATGTCTAAACCTATTGTTACGGCACTTGCTTCTTATGGTATGTCCGGTCAGATGTTTCATGCACCGTTTATAGAAGCACATCCTGGTTTTCAATTAAAGTATATTGTAGAACGCACCAACTCATTGTCTGCGCAGCGCTACCCGTTCTCTACGATTGCTCGTTCGTTTGAGGAGGTACTAAACGACCATGAAGTAGAGCTCGTAGTAGTGAATACTCCCAATCAGCTGCATGCGCCCATGGCTAAACAGGCTTTGCTGGCGGGTAAGCATGTCATCGTGGAAAAACCTTTTTCCATTACGGTAGCAGAGGGTAAAGAAGTAATGATGCTTGCTGCTCAAGAAAAAAGAACATTGAATGTGTTTCATAATAAGCGTTTTGAAGGAGAGTTTAAGACCGTTCGTCAATTGATACAAAGCAAGGTATTGGGACAACTTTCATTATTTGAAACGCATTTCGATCGTTACCGTCCAGAGATAGGTCCTAAGAAATGGAAAGAAGAAGATGTACCGGGAGCAGGACTGCTGTACGATCTTGGCCCGCACATGATTGATCAGGCATTGGTCTTGTTTGGATGGCCGAAAGCCATTACAGGCGATTTGCAGAAACAAAGAGAAGGAAGTCAAGTGATTGATTATTTTCACATCACCTTACATTATGATCAACACGATGCCATTGTCACGGCCGGGATGTTTGCACAAGGACCTGTTATGAAATATTTAATAAAAGGATCAGAAGGCGTGTACACTAAATACGGTGCGGATCCGCAGGAAGCTTTGTTGAAGCAAGGCGTGTTGCCCACTACTTATGACTGGGGAAAAGAAGCTTCTTCTCAATGGGGTAAAATTACCAATGACAAAGGAGAGGCATCTTTTGTGCCAACAGAATCCGGCACTTATATGGATTATTATGAATCGGTTTATCAAACCATCCGTAATGACGCAGCGCCTGCTGTTCGTGCAGAAGAAGCGCTAGATGCAGTTGCTGTTATTGAGTTAGCATTTCTTGCTAATGCATTACCTGGAAAAAGGATATCAACAGAGAAGACCCAAGCTTAATCTTATCATCTGTTTTCATAAAAATGTTCGTATATTCGTCTACTGTGCTATTATTAATAGTTCAGTAGACGTTTTATTTTAGTTGATTTTTTTGAACACAAGATGAATAAATTGATACACGCTTTTTTATCCGGCATATTTTCTAAAGGTGAAATAAATAAAAAAGGATTGAAGAATGCTTCTCTTATTTTAGGCGGCATTTTCTTTACTGCTTTTTTTGTAATTGCATGGACATTCTATAAAGAACGCATGATCCCATATGACGGGGCTTTCTATTCTTTCAAAATGATTGATGCGAAAAGTTTCAACATAGAGCTCGGACGTTTTGGCGCCGTAGCCTCACAATTACTTCCATGGATTTCACTGCAGATGGAAGCTAGTTTGGAAACGGTGCTTCGTCTGTATTCAGTAAATTTTATTCTTATCCAGTTTTTGATTTTTATAGTGTTAGCCTACAGATTTAAGGATTATAAATCTGTGCTGGCTTTATTGTTAGCACTTTGTTTGGGTTATAGGTACCAGTTTTATTACGCGGTATCTGAAATTCATCAAACCATTGCACCTTTGATTCTGATTTTTGCATTGGTCAATTCGTCCTTGTTGTTTACCGGCAAACGTAAAGACAGTTTGGTTTTTATGGCTGCTTTTATTGCACTCTGCGCTTGGTTGGCTAACATTCACATGCTTGCTGTGATATTGATTAGTTTTTTAGTTTGTTATGCTATCTTAGAAAACAAATCATTGCTTTCTAAAAAAGAATTATGGATTTCTATTGTTACCGGATATTCTTTCTTTGCCTATAAAATACTATCGATCCCTAAAGGCAGTTACGACGATTCAAAATTGATTACGGTAGAAAAGCTAAAAACTGTTTTTACTCAGTTAAATAATGTTCCTTCTTTTCAGTTTTTTAAAGCAGAATTCTTTTCGAACTATTATATACTGGTATTCGCAGCACTTCTTTTATTCGCCCTACTTAGTTATAGAAGAAAATGGCTGGAACTTTCATTCGTAATATTGTCATTGATGGGCTTTTTCATCCTGACCATTGCTTATAATATTACACCGGATTCACCGGTGGTGTATCAAAACTATTATGCTTGTTTTGGTTTACTGGTAGCGGTACCATTGGCTGTAGAATTGGTGGCTGTTTTTCAAGTAAAGATTGTTATTGCTTTGGTATCCTTACTGGTTTTCTTCAGTACCATTAAAATCGTGCAATGCGGACGCATGTATGAAATGCGCATGGAATATTTCTCACGCATTCAACAGAACGTAAAAGGATTGCCGGAAAGCAAGTTCATGGTCTCTAGCAATAATGTCAATTTGAACATGATATGGGTAGACTGGAACATGGGCTTTGAAACCTTGATTTATTCTGCCATCGCTTCTCCTGATTCTGCTATGACATTTACAACGGTAGGTAATTATGCAGATTATGACAGCATGATGTACAAGCCGAATACTTTTATTGGTGTTCGCTTCTCGCCGTATTGGTTTACTTCAGAAAATATGTCGCAAACCTATTTTAGAATAAAGAATACACCTTACCGCATTTTGAATAAAATTCCAAAAGATAGCTTAGTGAATCGTACCTTTGATTCTTCCAATGTCGAGTTAGATTTTGGTAAAGAAACCAGTGCTTCTTTACCTTATTTCAGGTATCAGATTATTCCTGTGGAAATTCAGAATAACTCTAATGATACCTTGTATTCCAAAGCGATGGACAAGGGGCAGCTTAAACTGGGATATAAATTATACAGTAATGGAGAATTGTTAAACATAAACTCCTGTGCTTCTCAACTGGAGGTCGACATCTATCCGCACAGTAAAAAAGTAACAGGGCTGGAGTTGCCATATTTGAAACGTGGCACCTATGAAGTAGAGATTGATTTGGTGAAAGATTGCAACAAATGGCTCAACATTACTAAGAAAAAAAGTTTTACTATTTATTGATCGTTTTGATCCGTCAAGCTAATCATAGAGAGAATGAAACCATTGATCGTATTACTAGTTGTTTTTTAGCATTTCATTGAGAGTGACTTACTTTTTTTTTGATGGATCATATTATGCATTCTCAGGTAGAATAGCCACGTCAGTGATGTTGCTTTTTACTGCGATGGGGCATTTTGTGTTTTCAAATGCGATGTCCATGATGGTTCCTGTTTCATTCCCTTTAAAAAGGAATTAGTATATGGTATTGGGATATTGGAAATACTCGGTGCATTCGGTTTGTTGTTTGCCGATGTGCAAAGAATGACAGCCTATTTGTTGATTATCTTTTTTGTATTGATTCTCCCTTCTAATGTATACGCAGCCATTCAGCGACTGGATTATGAAAAAGGAACGTATGATGGCCCTGGCCTTCGCTACTTATAGTTGAGAGGGCCGCTGCAAGTATTCTTTATAGGATGGGTGTGGTACTTTGGCGTTTATTTGTCGTCGTAAGTTGTTAAGATTTGCGTGAGGGATAAGAGCGGAAAGCCCGGAGCGAGGCCAAAAAGTTTCATTTATGAAATGGAGAGCATTCGAGCGAGGACTTGTAGCGGATAGCCCGACCCGCCTTTTCGGCGGGACACGCCCTAATATCCTTTCCGAAAATACGCTTGCTTATTATAATTCTACTTTTTAAAAAAAATAAAATTTTATTCCAACTTCAAAATATCCCTTTCATTAAATTCAAAAAACGGATTGTAAGCTACTTAAAATAGATGTCCATTTGGATCTTTGAAGTAACTGCTGTATCCTCCTCAAAATACTTTCTGTGGGGTCTTGGTTAATCGTGGCACCCAGCGCTTTTACCGTTGCTATCACTTCGTCTATTTCTCGTCCCAACTTGCCGTTATAAGCTGGCGTAATGCCTGAAAACCCTGGCCCTTCGGGAGAGACATGGGCATCTTCAGCTAACGATTCTCTGCTAAACAGCAATAAGACGATGCCGTTTAGTTGAAAAGAAGGCAACACTTTCCTGACTGGCGCTTGATTTTTTTCATCCTAAACCTTTCGTAGAAGTCAATGAATGCTTTCAGATCGAGCACTCCTAAAGTGATGAGATTGATTCTTGCTTTCATCTTTATAGGGGTTAGTTGTTAGTATAAGGGAGT